>JAZSKZ010000069.1:0-23459 GCA_045535135.1 Faecousia sp. | reverse complement strand
AAGCCAAGTCTCGCGCCCGCCATAGCTCTTGACTTTGAATAAGTCTGAACAACAAGAAGGTTATCATACTTCTTTGTAAGATCTACGCAGCTTTCGCCGCCAAAGTCAACATATGCCTCATCGATAAGTACAAGATTATCGGGATTTGACTTTATTATCTCTTCCACATCGCTGATGCTAAGTGCTATGCCTGTGGGGGCGTTGGGGTTTGCGATGACTATATTTTTGTTTTTGGCAATGTAGTCATTTGTATCTATAGTAAAGTCGTCCTTCAGCGGTGCTTCGGTGTAAACGATACCGTAAAGGTCTCCGTATACTTTATAAAATCCATAGCTGATGTTTGGGAAAATAACAGGCTTGTCCGCTGCGAAAAAGGCCATAAAGGAAAAGCTCAGTATCTCATCGGAGCCGTTAGATATGAATACATTTTCAGGCTCCACGCCGTAAAGCTCCGCGATTTTCATTTTCAGCCCTTTTGCCTCGGGGTCGGAATAAAGGCGAAGATTTTTGACTTCTGCCTCGTTTACTGCCTTCAGCACACCCTCGCTGGGGGGATAAGGTGATTCATTTGTATTGAGCTTTATATACTGCATATCTCTCGGCTGCTCACCGGGGGTGTATGCTTCAAGAGACAGATACTGTTCGTTTAAAAATCTGCTCATTTTTTCTCCTCCTTAAATCGCACAGCGGCGCTTTCTCCATGGGCATCAAGCCCCTCTGTGTCCGCAAAATAAACAATGTCCTCCCAATCGCCGCTGAGAGCTTCTTTTGTATAGTAAATATACTGTGTTTTCTTAATAAAATCATCAACAGACAAAGGGCTTGAAAATCTCGCCGTGCCGCTTGTGGGCAAGGTATGGTTCGGTCCCGCGATATAGTCGCCGACAGCCTCGGGGCAGTTTTCGCCGAGGAATACCGAGCCTGCATTTTTGATTTTGTCGAGATAGGAAAATGGGTCCTTTGTATATATCTCAAGATGCTCGGGAGCTATGGCATTCGCCATATTTACGGCTTCATCCATATCAGACACAATGATTATCTTACCATATGTGTCTATGCTCTCCCTTGCTATACTCTCTCTGGGAAGCTCGGAAAGCTGCCTTTCAAGTTCCTTTGCCGTCTCTTCGGCAAGAGTCTGTGAATCGGTAACCAGCACAGCTGTTGCAAGCCTGTCATGCTCTGCCTGAGAAAGCATATCGGCTGCCACATAATCTGCTCTTGCAGAATCGTCCGCCAGCACCAGTATCTCGCTGGGGCCGGCTATCATATCTATGCTCACAAGTCCGAACACTTGCTTTTTGGCTTCCGCTACATACACATTGCCCGGGCCTGTAATTTTGTCAACTTTCGGTACACTTTCCGTGCCGTAAGCAAGGGCTGCGATCGCCTGTGCGCCGCCCATCTTAAATACCCGGTCTACACCGGCAATCTTAGCCGCAGCCAAAACTGCGGGGTGGATCTTACCGTCCTTACCGGGAGGCGATGCCATCACAATCTGCCCGCAGCCGGCAATTTTAGCAGGAATGGTATCCATAAGCACAGTTGAGGACAGGGGCGCTGTGCCGCCTGGGACATAGATACCCACTTTTTCGATGGGAGTTACCTTCTGCCCTTTCATTACACCATTTTCTTCTGAATAAGAAAAACCGCTGCGAATCTGCATACTATGGAATTTGCGGATATTATCGGCGCTTCGGTTAAGAACTGCAAGGAAATCCCCGCCCACTGCGCGGAGTGCTTCATCAAATTCAGTTTCCGTAACCTCGATGGCATCCAGCTTTACGCCATCAAACCGCTCTGTATAGGAAAGAAGCGCCCTGTCGCCATCGGCTTTCACGGCCTCGATAATTTCGGTAACCGCCGGCGCAACCATATTTCCGGGAACGGTACGGGAGAAAATCTCTGCATCAGAGATCTCTCCGTATTTCATAATACGAATCATTTGTTAACACCCACCAATTCTGCAATTGCTTTCTGCATTGCTTGGATTTGCGCCTGCTTAAACTTCCATGAAGAAATATTACTGATAAATCTTGCGCTGATCGGCACGATGGTTTCCATAGGCACAAGACCGTTTTCCTTCAGCGTTGTACCCGTTTCCACGATATCCACGATTACATCAGATAATCCCAAAATCGGGGCAAGCTCAATAGATCCGTTCAGCTTAATAATATCAATTTCCCGGGAAATGCCTGCATAATACTTGGCAGCAATGTTGGGAAACTTGGTAGCAACACGCAGTGTTCTACCCGGCTTATCCCGAAAATCCTTTGGACCTGCAACTGCCATACGGCATTTTCCCATCTCCAAATCCACCAGTTCATAGACCTGTGGCTGATATTCTAAAAGAATATCTTTGCCTACAACGCCTACATCGGCAGCGCCCCGTTCCACATATATGGCAACATCAGAGGGCTTCACCCAGAAGTATCGAACGCCGTTCCCTTCGTGTTCAAAAATCAGCTTGCGGCTTTCTTCTTCTAAAGTAGGACAGCCAAATCCGGCCTTTTTCATTAAATTGTAAGCTTTTTCACCAAGGCGACCCTTGGGAAGGGCAATATTAAGCATTTCCTTCATAGGGCAACACCTCACCGTTTTGATAGGTATAAATCTTTCTCGGGCGCTCGTTCTTTGGAATCTGTGTGCAAACCAGCACAGAGCCCTCCTTCATAAGCGCTTCTACTGACATTTGGAACGCAACGCCGTCAACCTCTTCATTGCAAAGGAGAAGAATATCCACATCGTATTCACTCTGTTGTAAGGAAAGCCGCTCCAGAAGGTCAAGGTAGACGGCAAAACCGATAGCACGGCAGTTCTTCCCAAGTCTTCTCGGTAGCTTATCATACTGACCGCCGGAGAGAACCGCATCGGGAATTCCCGCAATATAGCCACGCATAACAAGACCGTTATAGTAGCCCATACCGTTAACCACAGAAAAATCAATGCGAACTTTATCGTTAAGACCGCAGCCATCAATGATTCTGATAATCTCCTCCAGCTGTACGATTGCTTCCAATTCTTCCGGCTTATCCATAGCTGCCTTAATCTGCGGCAGTACCTTGTCGGATGGGCCTGCATTTTCAATCAGACAGGTGAGCTTACGCAATACGCACTCCGGTAATTCTTCGCACAGCGACGATAACTCGTGGAGGTTCTTTTCCTGCAAGCATCTGGCAACAGCCTTTTGCAGTTGCTGCGGGACATCAACAAGTACAGCCTCCAGTAGTCCCATATGGGAAATATCCAAAATGTACTGCTGACCAAGAGCAGAAAGGCTATGCAGCGCCAAAATCACAACTTCCCAAATGTGATATTTTTGCAAATCACCAACACATTCAAGGCCGGTCTGGGTCAGTTCACGGAAATCGTGAAGGTCTTTATCTGCACGGTAAACGCTCTCATTATAGTAAAATTTCTGTACAACCCCTATTTCGTCCGGGGCGTTTTTAACGATAGACAGCGTAACATCCGGCTTGAGGGCCATCAGCTTGCCGCTTTTATCCTGAAAAGTAATTACCCGGTCAGAAACCAGAAACTCCTTATTCTTCAGATAAAGGTCGTATTCTTCGAAGCGACTCATTTTGAAAGGCTTATATCCCCGATCTGCATAAAGCTGACGCAGGGAGAAAATCGCTTCCTCTTCCCGTTTTAACAGCATTCTTCTTCCTCCAATCTGGAAATAACAAGGCGGTAGCCGCCTTCGCCATATTGTAAGCACCGATTGACCCGTGAAATAGTCGCCGAACTGGCGCCCGTATCCACAGAAACTGTGTTATAATTTTTCCCGGATGCAAGCTGGGAGGCAACTTCAAGGCGCTGACTCATTGCCTGCACCTCCTTAACGGTACACATATCCGTAAACAGCGCATAACACTCCTCAGGGGATTTCAGGCTGAGAATAGCCGCAAACAGACGGTCTGTTTCCTTACTTCTATGCATAATTTTCCCTCCTGCTTGATAATGCTATACTTTATCACTTTATCGCAGTAAAGTCAATAGGGATTTTATATTATTTATAATTTAATGAGTTTTTCTACATATCCCATAATTATTCTCTGTTATAAAAGCAAAATCCGTTAAAATTACCTCTTTATTTTCTTTCTGTTAGGGTTTATAATGTGCCTATATGACTAAAGGAGGAAATATCATGCGGATTGTTGTAAAAATCGGAACGAGCACGCTTGCGCACACTACAGGCCATTTAAACATCCGTAGAGTTGAAGAGCTCTGCAAGGTGATTTGCGATATTATTAATGCAGGAAATCAGGTGATTATGGTTTCTTCCGGCGCAATTGGAATGGGCGTTGGAAAACTCGGTCTCCCCCAGCGTCCCAAGGATATCCCCACCAAGCAAGCCGCCGCTGCAGTCGGTCAGTGTGAACTGATGTATACATATGATAAGCTGTTTTTGCAGTATCATCATACCGTTGCACAACTGCTGATCACCGCAGACGATATCGCCAACGAAGAACGGCACGAAAATTTCAGTAACACCATTAACCGCCTTTTGGAACTTGGTGCTATTCCGATTATTAACGAGAACGATACCGTTGCCACCGCAGAGCTGGGAATCGGCGATAACGATACGCTTGCGGCATTTGTAGCTGAGAGCATTCACGCTGACACCCTTGTGCTTCTTTCGGACATTGACGGTCTTTATACCGCAGACCCCCACAATAACCCTGATGCCCGCTTAATTCCTGTGGTCAATCACTTGAGTGATGATATTTTGGCCCTTGCGGGCGGAAGCAGCACCTCACAGGGCACAGGCGGAATGGTTACGAAGCTTAAGGCCGCCGAAATCTGCCTTGGCTGCGGTTGTGATATGATTATCACCAACGGAAATAACCCTCTGGTTCTCTACCGCATCGTGGACGGCGAGAGAGTGGGTACAACCTTTACGGAGAAAGCCTATGTATGAAATGCTGAAAAAAGCAAAGACTGCCGCAAAAGCACTTGCGACGCTAAATACAGAAGACAAGAACAATGCGCTGCGCTGTATGGCACAGGCGCTGATTGATCATCAAGAATCTATCCTTTCTGCCAACCGGCAGGATATGGAAGCGGCAAAGGACAGCATCTCCCCTGTTATGCTGGACAGACTTCGTCTGACACCTGACAGAATCAGCGGGATGGCGAAGGGCATTTTGGATGTTGTGGCACTGCCGGACCCTGTTGGACATATATTGGATACCACCGTCAGAAGCGACGGACTGACCATTGAAAAGACATCTTCCCCTATTGGCGTAGTTGCCATAATTTACGAAAGCCGACCGAATGTTACAAGCGACGCTGCCGCCCTGTGCTTAAAGAGCGGAAATGTTTGTGTTCTTCGTGGCGGCAAGGAAGCATTTCGCAGTGCGAATGCGATTGTAAGCGCTTTAAAAGAAGGTTTGGTGCATGCCGGCGTTACGGAATTTGCCGTAAATCTTGTGCAG
This sequence comes from Faecousia sp., assembly GCA_045535135.1. Lineage (GTDB taxonomy): Bacteria > Bacillota > Clostridia > Oscillospirales > Oscillospiraceae > Faecousia. Next base: position 18,021 of record JAZSKZ010000069.1, on the reverse strand, counting down.
GACACTTCCCGTGAAAGCGCAAAGCAGCTGATGACAGCCAGCGGCTATGTGGATATTCTCATCCCCAGAGGCGGTGCCGGTCTTATTAACGCCTGTGTTCAGCAGGCAACCGTTCCCTGTATTGCAACCGGCACAGGCATCTGCCACATCTATGTGGACCGCTCTGCTGATCAGAATATGGCCCTTTCCATTATTGAAAACGCCAAAACCAGCCGTCCCAGTGTGTGCAATGCCCAGGAGGTACTTTTGGTACACACAGATATTGCCGCTGGATTTCTGCCGAAGCTGAAGCAACGCCTTGTAGATAACAGAACAGAAAACCCTGTTGAACTTCGCCTGGACAGCTTAAGTGCTACCGTTATCTCCGGCACACCTGCAGGCGAAAAGGATTTTGATACGGAGTTTTTGGATTATATTTTGGCCGTCAAATGTGTGAGTTCAGCCGAGGAGGCAATTTCTCACATCTCTGCTCACTCCACGGGTCATAGTGAGGCAATCATCGCCACCGACAGCGATGCCATCCGAGCCTTTACACAGCAGGTGGATAGTGCCGCCGTGTATGTAAACGCCTCTACAAGATTCACAGATGGCGGTGAGTTTGGTCTTGGCTGTGAAATGGGCATATCTACCCAAAAACTTCACGCCCGCGGACCCATGGGTCTTAAGGAACTGACCACATACAAATACATCGTCCGTGGCAACGGTCATATACGATAGGAGGAAGTTATGCAATACGGTTTTATCGGTTGCGGAAATATGGGCGGCGCACTGGCCACCGCATTAAGCCGGGCAACAAAGGATATTCTGCTCTGCGATCCTTACAAAGCCAAGGATATGGCGGAAAAGCTGCAGTGTGAGGCCGGGGATATTACAACCGTTGCAAAAGAATGCAAGCGGATCTTTATTGGCGTAAAGCCCAATATGGTCCGGGATGCCCTATCCCCCATTCAGGAAATATTAAAAGAAGAAAAGCCCCTTCTTATTTCTATGGCTGCCGGACTAACACTGGAAACCGTGGAAAAATACGCCGGCTCTCCCCTGCCTATTATTCGCATTATGCCCAACACCCCGGTATCTGTGGGTAAGGGTATGATCTCCTATACCTGCAACAGCTTAGTGAGTGAAAATGAACTCCAATCCTTCCTTAATGATATGCGTTATGCCGGCTCATGGGAACGCATTGTCGAAGAACTTATAGACACGGCAAGCGCCCTCTCCGGCAGCGGTCCTGCCTATATGTACTATTTCGTGGAAGCACTGTGTAAAGGTGCGGTAGAGTGCGGTATGGATGAAGGTCAGGCTCTGCGATTTGCCATTGCCACTATGGAAGGCGCAGCAGAAATGCTCCGTACAGACGGTCGATCTGCGGAGGATTTGAGAATCGCTGTTTGTTCTCCCGGCGGCAGCACCCTTGCAGGACTCAAGGCCCTTGACGAAGGTAATTTTACAGAGGATATTATTGCCTGTGTAAAGGCTGCCTATAAGCGAAACAAGGAGCTTGCGAAACAATAATACACATTAATCGGCGGTCTGCAATGCAGGCCGCCGATTTCTTATTACTGGTTGAGCTGCTTCTTTGCGCCAAAGATATTTTTCATTGCGTGGCGCATCATCATATGGTCATAATACCGCTCAATGGCAAGCTCGCATTTGCCGAACTCGTCAAAGAAGGCATCCGACACTTCCTTTGCCTTCTCGTCATCCCCTACAGCCTTGTAGGAAAGGCAGTCAGCAAGGCCGTAACAGAATTCAAAGTGATAATCGAGCAGGCGCACAGCCACAGTCTGGACCCGGTAAGGCATATTCCTGTAAGCTTTCAGTTTATCTGCATACCGCCGTGTAACTTCCTCTGTAGATTTCAGCACAGGCACCATTTCGGGCTTTAGATAATGTGTCGTTGCGTCGGTGGCATTGTGGCGAATCTGTACATAGTCTTGTGGCAGAACCCTCTCAATTTCCTCAAAGTAGTCCTTAACAATCTTCCATGCTTCGCCATATGCGTGGCGGAAGTAATCCTCCACGAGAGCATCGTAGTCAAGCGCTGTATCAAACAGCGTTAGTGCATAGACATAGAAGCTTAATCCGTTGGGGAAGAAAGAACGCTGAGAACCATCCTGGATAATGCCGTCAAAGCCATTTGCTTTGTAGGAAAGAACATCTTCATATAGGCGGCGGGCAAAGGACAGTACACCAGGTGCATAGAACTGGTGCTTCCAAAAATGGTATTCATAGGCAAAGGAGGGGCAAGCCGCAAAATTGCGCCACAGGTTTGCACGGTAGATATACTCCTCCATCGTGTCAAAGCGCCCGGAAACGTTCAAAACATAGGGTTTAATCTCCGGAAGTACAGGATTCTTTTCAACCGAATAAGTATAGCTACGTGAAATTGCACCCAGCAGGAAGGAAAACCGTGCAGGATTCTTAATGTGTTCACAAGTAGGCTCATAAGCGGTGTCGGAATAAACGCAGAATGTAATTTTGGTACCCAGATTCCGGCGTGTCAGCTCCTCATCAATCTCGTTGAGGAGAACCACATACCAGTCAGAGGGAATCTTCTTGCGGCACGCATCGCACTCGCAGTGGTTTCTCTGAGAGTCCGCAAGCCACACATGCAGGTAATCCACATTCGTGTGGATTTGGGCGTAGTCGCAAACTCTGCTCACCACAAGCTTTCGTGCCTTGGGGTTAGACATACAAAAGTTGGTGTTCAGCGGGACACCCTTGTGAAGCCCCCGGACACCGTCCCGCATAGCAAGATACTGTCTTGCCTCCTCAGGAACATTATCCCCCTCATTCTGCCCCCAGCCGCCAATGGAACTGATGCCAAAGGACTCTGCGGTCCAGCCATGTCCCATATCGTGGTACTGTAAGCCTCTCTTGGCAATTTCTGCTTCACAGGCTCGTTTCCACTGCAAAATGGTATCGGGAGAAACAGGCTCTGCTTCACGGTTAGCCTCATTGTTGGTATGGCTATAGTACCAATCATAATAAACCATGGGATTGTCAAACTCAATCATATAAGCATTGAGACCGATCTTGGGAGAAAAATCAATGGTTTCCAGCATACACTGCTGGCTCTCTGCGCCCTCGTTGCACTGACCGCGGTAACGGCAGTCTGCCATTTTATGATAGCTTGTGGCAACAACAGGTTGAACAGGGATAAACTCACCGTCTACACCGGGGAACAGCCAACAGCAGCCGTTGAGAGTTAAGTACTTATAAACCGCCAGCAAGACACTTCTTGGGTTACTGCCCGCAATCACACCGCCTTCAGAGTCGGTATCAATATGAATAATATCGTCAAGCTCCAAGTCCTGTGCCTCAGAGGTATCCAAAGAAAACTCCGCCATAATGCCGATGCGAAATCCGTCTTTTGCCTTGGGGTTATATGCAATCGGCACTTCACCGCACCGGGGCATCATCATTCGCAGGTACTTCTTTAATTCCTCCGCAGCAAAGTCAACCACAGGATGGGAGGTTATTTTATTAATTTGGTACATAACAGCCTCCAAGTTACATTTTCTTTTAACATATTATCACAGACGGTAGTGAAATGCAAGGAAAATGCCGCACGAAAGTGCGGCATTACCGTTATCGAATTACACGGGCACGAAGCACAGCGGGTACAGACTGAATTTCCGCATATGCACTTGCAGAAACAGGATGATCGAGGTCCAGCATCGTATATGCATATTCACCACGGCTGCGGTTTACCATATCGGAAATGTTAATTCCCTCCTTGGCAAATGCGGATGTAAATTGAGAAATGGTGTTAGGAATATTACGGTGCAAAATAGAAATTCTGCCGGGCTTTGTGCACACGCCCATATCGCAGTTGGGGAAATTCACAGAATTAATAATATTACCGTTTTCCAGGTAATTCATCACCTGCTTAACTGCCATTTTTGCGCAGTTATCTTCAGACTCTTCTGTGGAAGCGCCCAAGTGAGGTGTGGCAATTACGCCCTCCATACCGGCAGTTTTGTCATTGGGAAAATCGGTTACATAGCGGCGAACCTTGCCGGATTTTAGAGCCTTCTCCATTGCATCGTCATCCACAAGGAGATCACGGGCAAAGTTCAAAATCACCACGCCGTCTTTCATCTTGGAGATTGCTTCTTCGTTGATCATTCCCTTGGTGTCATCCAAAAGCGGCACATGCAGGGAAATAATATCGCAATTCTCGTATATCTCATCCCGAGTTTTCACACGCACGATATGGCTGTCCAGATGCCAAGCGGCATCAATGGAAATAAACGGGTCGCAGCCATAAACCTCCATACCAAGCTTCCGGGCAGCATTAGCAAGAGGACCGCCGATCGCGCCCAAGCCGATAACACCTAAGCGCTTGCCGCGGATTTCGTGGCCGGCAAACTGTGCCTTACCCTTTTCTACCTTCTTGGCCACATCGCCGGTATCCTTAATGGTCTGCACCCAGTTAACGCCACCCACAACATCACGGCTGGCAAGGAGCATTCCGCAAATGGACATTTCCACAACGCCGTTAGCGTTGGCACCAGGCGTGTTGAATACCACGATGCCCTCCTCTGCGCACTTTTGCAGAGGAATATTATTCACACCGGCACCGGCACGGGCAACTGCCAGCAGATTCTTGGGCAGCTCCATTTCGTGCATTGAGGCGCTGCGGACCAAAATCGCTTCGGCTTCATTAATATCATCGGTCTTCTGATAATCCTCCGTCCAAAGGGCTGTGCCCTTAGGGGATATAGGATTTAAGTAATGTACATTACGCATTTTCTTTCCTCCTCAGCTGTGAGCCTTTTCGAATGCTTCCATAAAGGCTACCAGCTTCTTCACGCCCTCAATAGGCATAGCATTATAAATACTGGCGCGCATACCGCCAACCGTGCGGTGGCCCTTCAGGTTAACAAAGCCGGCTTCTGTGGCGGCTTTTACAAATTCCGCATCCAGCGCTTCATCGCCGGTAATGAAGGGAACATTCATAATAGAGCGGTCCTTCTTCTCAACCGTACCCTTGAAGAGCTTGCTTCTGTCAAGAAATTCGTACAGAATTGCAGCTTTCTCTTTATTTCTTGCCTGGATGGCCTCCAGGCCGCCCATCTTCTTGAGCCACTTAAACACCTTGCCGCAGATATAAATACCGTATGCAGGAGGTGTGTTGTAAAGAGAGCCATTGTCAGCATGGATTTTGTACTTGAGCATCGTGGGTGTACATTCCAACACATCATCGGTAATCAGATCTTCACGAATAATAACGATAACCACGCCGGCAGGACCGATATTCTTCTGAACGCCGCCGTAAATGATGCCGTACTTGCTCACATCTACAGGTTCAGAAAGGAAGCAAGAGGAAACGTCAGATACAAGAAGCTTACCCTTAGTATTAGGCAGTTCCCAGAATTTTGTGCCGTAAATTGTATTGTTTTCACAAATGTACACATAGTCTGCATCCTCACTGATAGGAAGATCAGAACAATCGGGAATGTAGGAAAAGGTCTTATCCGCAGAAGAAGCAACGGCGTTTGCCTTGCCGTACTTCTTAGCTTCTTCGTACGCCTTCTTTGCCCACTGGCCGGTGATAATATAGTCGGCAACCTTATTCTTCATAAGGTTCATGGGAATCATAGCAAACTGCTGTGAAGCGCCGCCCTGTAGGAAAAGAACCTTGTAATTATCAGGAATGTTCATCAAATCCCGCAGATCCTGCTCTGCCTCATCGATAATCTTCTGATAGGGCTTGGAGCGGTGGCTCATTTCCATCACTGACATACCGGTGCCGTTGTAATCCATCATTTCAGCAGCCGCTTCCTGCAAAACCTCTTCAGGAAGCACTGCAGGACCTGCAGAAAAATTATATACTCTTGCCATAATATTACCTCCGTTATTTGTTCAACAAATCGTTGATTTTTTCAATGTATCTGATAATCGGCCGTCGGGCGCCATCCAGATATACTTCCATAATGTGTACCAGCTCATAGTCCAGCACTGCGCCATCAGCCTCGGCGCAAAATTCTTCAATAGGTGCTGCATCTGCAACGCCGCAGCCAATCACGCAGGGAATTTTACTGTAAGAGCGGATTGCCGCAACCGTCTGGCGAACCTCGTTAAGTGTGGTTGACGCACCGGTAACAATGTAAAGGAAGCCTTCAGCGCTTTCGCAAATCATAGGGATTCTTTCCGGCAGACCGGGAGAAACTGTTGAAATCAGGGTTACACCGAAATTACTAAACACACTGCGGAATTCATTCTGCTCCTCAAAGGGAACATCGTGAAGAATAACGCCCTGTACTTGTGCATCCCGACAGGCATTTGCAAACTTCTCAATGCCGGGAGAAAATACGACATTTGCATACGCTGTGAGAATAATCGGCGTATCAAACGCCTTACGGAAGGCCTTAACCAGTTCGAATACATCTTTTGTAGATGTTCCCGAAGCAAGCCCCCGAATATTAGATTCCTGAATAACAGGATCAACCGCCGTGGGATCTAAAAACGGAATTCCCAGAAACAGCACTGTTGCGCCGCCGCTGACAGCAGCGCTCATGGCTTCGTATGTCGCTTCAGTAGAAGGATCACCGCAGGTAAAATAGGCAGCTAATGCCTTACCACCAGAGAAAGCGGAGTTTAAATTACTCATCGATGTTCCCTCCTTTATATCTTGCGATAGCGGCGCAGTCTTTATCGCCACGGCCGGAAACGGTAACGACAATTATTTTATCCTTATCCATTGTGGGCGCCAACTTCATTGCGTAAGCAATGGCATGAGAGGATTCAATGGCAGGAATGATTCCCTCTGTGCGGGATAGGAAGCCAAAGGCCTCCACCGCCTCATCGTCCGTAATCGGTACATACTTTGCCCGACCGGAATCGTGTAGACCTGCGTGTTCAGGCCCAATGCCGGGATAGTCAAGTCCAGCAGAAATGGAGTAAACGGGCGCAATCTGACCGTCCTCGTTCTGGCAGAAATAGGATTTCATACCGTGGAAGATGCCAACATCGCCGGTGCTCACCGTCGCTGCCGTTTCCAGTGTATCGATGCCACGACCTGCAGCTTCACAGCCGATCAGTGCTACCTCTTTATCTTCAAGAAAGTGATAGAATGTACCAATAGCATTAGAGCCGCCGCCGACACAGGCGATAACCGCATCGGGAAGCCGTCCTTCCGCCGCAAGAATCTGCTCTTTAATCTCTTTAGAAATTACAGCCTGCAAATCCCGCACAATGGTAGGAAACGGGTGGGGGCCTACGGAAGAACCCAAACAGTAATGGGTGTCCTTAATCCGTCTGCCCCAGGCGCACATTGCCTCGGAAACTGCATCCTTAAGCGTTCCCGTGCCGCTGGTAACGGACACAACTTTCGCACCCAAAAGCTCCATTTTATAAACATTGAGCGCCTGACGGCGAATATCCTCCTCACCCATATATACGATACATTCCATATCCATAAGGGCAGCAGCTGTTGCGGAAGCAACACCGTGTTGACCGGCGCCGGTTTCTGCAATCAAGCACTTTTTGCCCATTTTCTTGGCAAGCAGCGCCTGACCCAACACATTATTGATCTTGTGTGCGCCGGTGTGGTTCATATCTTCGCGCTTTAAATAAATCTTTGCACCACCCAGCTCGCGGGTAAGCTTTGCAGCGTAGTAAAGTCTGGAGGGGCGACCGGCATAATCATTAAAAAGCGCCGTCAGCTCTGCATTAAATGCAGGGTCGTTCTTATAGTAATTGTAGGCATCCTCCAGCTCCTTCAATGCGCCCATCAGCGCTTCGGGAACATACTGCCCGCCGTGAATTCCAAATCTACCTTTTTGTTCCATATTGACCTCCTGTGGGTCTGTAAAAGAAAAAATCCTTGACAGACCAAAATTCTGTCAAGGACGAATATCTCTATCCGCGGTGCCACCTTGATTTACAGCCTTTGCTGTACCCTTGCGAGATACCAACATATCTCCGGCAACTGACGTATGCCCTCACGTTGCAAATACTTAGGTTTCCCCGTTCACTGCACCCTCAGCGTCTCATTTGCTGACCAGTGTTTTGCCCGGCTCTCAGCACCGCGGACTCTCTGTAAAATCATAATCAGCTTTACTCCCGCTTCAACGGTTTGTTAAGTTATGGTTTTTATAACATATTGTAACAGGAAAGTCAATAGCCTTTCATAAAAAACATTTGTTTTTCCAGGAAATTCATTTTATTCTGACTTTATACTTTTTCAGCCAGAAATTAAGCTGCAGCATATAGGCAATTGTCTGCGGTGTTTTCATAAGCTGACCATACCAAGGCCAGCTAAATTCCTCAGTAAGCAGAGACCGCACCTTATCTCTGTTTACAATCTGAAACAGCGGTGCATCCCTTTTAGATAGCACATCCTTCAGCATCCCCGAAACCAGTTCCATATACCGAGGATCGTGGGTTTTGGGATATGGGCTCTTTTTTCTCCAAAGGATTTCCTTTGGCAAAACGCCATCAAAACTGTACCGAAGCAGACCTTTTTCGTATCCCTTATAATCTTTATATTCCCAGGGCACACCGTATAGATATTCCGCAATACGCCAATCACAGAACGGCACACGAACCTCCAAAGAACAGTACATACTCATTCTGTCTTTTCTGTCAAGAAGCGTTTGCATAAACCAGCGGTGATTCAGGTTCACCATTTCCTTCATACGCCGCTCCAAAGGTGAGCAACCGGGAAGAATATCGCATTTGCGAATCGTATCTTCGTAAGCATCTTGTACATAGGCCTCTGCATCCAGTTTTGAAGCCATTTCCGGTGACAGGAACTCTGCCCGCTCTTTCGTATTCTGCGCCCAAGGAAAGCCGCTGCAGGCTCTCACGGCAGGATCCCGATACCAAGGGTAACCGCCGAAAATTTCATCGGCACATTCTCCGCTTAAGGCGACCTTTACTTCCTTACGGATATCCTTACAGAACGCTAGCAAAGAAAAATCCACATCTGCCATACCCGGTAAATCTCTGGCAAATGTTGATTCCTCAAGGGCATCCGTTAAATCCTCAGGTGTGAGAACTGTCCTATGCGGAACAGAATTGAGATATGTTTCCATTGTGGGAATAAAGTCCGTATCCGTATTTGGCTGGAATTTGCCGGGAACAAAATACTTTTTGTTGTTCTCAAAATCCAACGAAAAAGTTGGAAGCCGGACTCCCCTGTTTGCTATCTCCCCGGCGCAAATCGCCGAAATCAGGCTGGAGTCCAATCCGCCGGACAGGAATGTCCCGATTGGAACATCAGAAACCATCTGTTGCCGCACGGAATCCGTAACAAGATAACGGACCATCTCTGCAGTTTCTTCAAAGCTTTCACGATGCTCTCTATCCCGCAGTTTCCAGTAGCACTTGCTTTCCCATTTTCCGTTTTCAAAACAGCCGCACCAACCAGGCTCTATTTCCCGTATTCCATAAAATACACCGCTGCCCGGCATTCTTCCCGGACCGAGGAGCAATAAATCTGCAATGCCCTCTATGTCCAGTTCAGGCTCCATTGTCGGGTACGCAAGTAATGTCTTAATTTCTGACGCGAATAAAATACCACCCCTATGCAACGAATAGAACAGTGGCTTCACGCCAATTTTGTCCCGTGCCAAAAATAGACGATGTCTCCTATGTTCCCAAACGGCAAAGGCAAATATTCCATTGAGCTTATCGAGACATCCCTCCCCCCACTGGGCATAAGCGTGCAGAAGCACCTCCGTGTCGCAACGAGTTGCAAAGGTGTGTCCCAAATTAATTAATCCCTGTTTAATTTCGTCTGTATTATAAAGCTCCCCGTTATAGATTATCGAATACGTTTCTTCGCCAAGGGAAAGATGCATCGGCTGAGCGCCTCCGCTAATATCAATGATAGCAAGCCTGCTATGCAGCAAACATACCTCATCCTTAATTAACACGCCTTTTCCGTCGGGACCACGGCGCTTCATTGTCTGCAGCATCTCGTCGATATTTAATGGAGGTAAGCCGACCATTCCCGCAATTGCACACATAAAATCCCATCCTTTCTTCCTGTATATCCTATTAATTATTGAAATATTTGTGCATAAAACAGTGCCATAACGGTGAAAATACAATGGGTGATAATAATGAAAAACGGAAAAGATCTTCTGAATTCGGTGATGAAAACCACACAAATGGGTCAAATTGGTATTCGCACCGTACTAAACTACACGGACAGACCAGACTTAAAACAGGCACTTCGGGACCAGCTGCGGGAATACGATTCCATTGAGAAAGAAGCAAACAGAATCGCAAACGAAAACGGTTGGGAAGTCAAGAATCTTAACCCAATGGTGAAACGCATGGCCAAAATGTCTGCGCAAATGCGGCTTTCAACAGGCGATGTGGATTCCAAAATCGCAGCTATGATGATTCAGGGCAATACCCGCGGGAGCATAAAGACGTTGAAGAATCTTCATCGATACCCAGAAAAGAACGGACAGATTTGTGCCATTTCTCAAAAGCTTTTGGATTGTGAAACCGACAATGTAGTACAAATGCAGGGGTTTGTATAAAACCCCTGCACCTTTTTTGTGGCAGCACATAGAATAGTTTTGAATGCTGAAAGGAGTGTGGTTTTCTGAGCGCACAAGGAACAATTGGCATAAACGCCTTTACCAGTAATGCCCGCCTGCCACTGCAAAATGTGGCTATTACCATCACAGATGCCGGCGGATCAGCCATCGCAATGCGACTAACCAACCGAAGCGGCCAGCTTGATATTCCAGTCAGAATTAACGTGCCGGATAAATCAGAAAGTTTAACGCCGGATGGGGATTCCATTCCTTATGCAACCGTAAATCTCTATGCACGGCTTTCAGATTTTGAAGAGATATTTATAAGAAATCTTCAGGTCTTTGCAGATACAGAGACAGTGCAGGATTTAGAACTTATTCCCCTATCCGAATTTCCGGAATCCTGGAACAAATCCGAAACCTTCGACACGCCGCCCCAAAACTTATAAGGGAGGTTTAGTATGCCGGTTGTAACACCCTATATACCAAGGAGCATCACCGTACATTTAGGCTCCCCTGCCTCAAATTCCGCCAATGTAACCGTTCCCTTTATTGATTATGTTAAAAATGTCGCATCCAGCGAAATATATCCCACTTGGGACGAGGATGCCCTTCGTGCAAATATTCTTGCAATCATTTCTTTTGCCTTAAACCGAGTTTATACCGAATTTTACCGCAGTCGAGGCTATGATTTTGATATTACCAACTCAACAGCCTATGACCAGGCATTTGTGAATGGAAGGTCCTATTTTTCCAGTGTTTCCCGGATTGTAGATGAATTCTTTAACGATTATCTTCGCCGTCCGGGGTTTGTGGAGCCCCTCGCAGCAAAATTCTGCAATGGCACAACCGTAACCTGCGAGGGTTTAAGCCAGTGGGGCAGTGAAAATTTAGCACGGCAAGGCTACTCATACGACCAAATTCTTAGAAGTTACTACGGAAATGTGGAAATTGTAACAGACGCACCGGTTAGAGGTATAATGTCCTCCTATCCCGGTACACCTCTGCGTGTGGGTTCCAGCGGTCCAAGTGTTGTCGTAATTCAGGCATCATTAAACAGAATTGCACAAAACTATCCGGCCATTCCGAAGCTTAGCAATGTTGACGGCATATTTGGGTCCCGTACAGAAGCATCCGTTCGCGCATTTCAACGCATATTCGGCCTGACACCTGACGGTATTGTCGGCCCGGCCACTTGGTATGCCCTAGTGCGTCTGTATACAGCGGTTACGGAGCTCTCCGAACTGCGAAGTCAGGGTCAGCAGTTCTATGCAATCAACTGGAGTCCCCCAAACTCGTTGCAATCCGGCGATTCCGGCGAAAAAGTACGGCAATTGCAATATATGCTATCCGTTTTATCAAGCTACATCCCCCAAATGCCGCCGGTTGCCGTTGACGGCATATTCGGCAGTGCAACACGGGCCGCTGTTCTTGCTGCGCAACGAAGATATAACCTGCCGGAAACCGGCATTGTAGACCCCATCACCTGGGATGAAATCTATAACCAATATTCCGGCATAGAAAACACAACGCTTCGAAGTAGTGAGCGCTTCCCATCGCAAAATCAGGATGTACCGGCGTTTGCAAGAAATGGGCAACGGGCAAACCGTCAACAATATGCCCGCACGCCCACCCTAACCCAATTCCCCGGAAGAGATTTATCCATGGGCGCGCAGGACCCGGTGAGACAGGAGGTAGTTCGATGAGACCTGATGAATCCTTTGTAGGACAAAGCATTCGCAGCTTACAGACAATGCTTCGTATTATAGCCATTGACGGTGGATATATTCCCACAGTTGTACCGGATGGCATCTACGGCGCAACTACAATGCAGGCAGTTTCTGCCTTTCAGCGTTATCATGGACTTCCCGTCAGTGGCGTAACCGACAATGCAACATGGGATAAAATCTATGCTGAATTTGAGCCGGCTCGAATTCGTATTGGGAAAGCCGAGCCAATAGAAATTTTAATGGAGCCAGGAGAAGTGTTCGTCAAGGGCGATGCGAGTCCCTATATATATTTAATGCAAAGTATGTTGATTTTCCTGTCCGGTGATCATACATCAATCCCGTTATCTGATCATACCGGTATAATGGATGACAGTACACAGGCGGCAGTTTCCGCTTTCCAGGCTCTTTCCGGCCTCCCGGTTACAGGTGAAATGGATAGAATTACATGGTTGCATCTATCCCGTCAATTCACGCTTGGCGCACATCATAAAAAGAGTCAGGCATACATTTAGAATTATTTGTAAATTTTTTGTAATCAGGCTTGATTCAAGAAGAATTTGGGCATATAATACTAAAATAGAGTGGTTTACCGGAGGATAGCTGCTATGATTATCAAAGACTGGAAAAAGGAAATACTTACAGTTCCGAATTTGCTAAGTCTTTTTAGACTTTTGCTGATACCTGTCTATGTTGCCCTTTATTTGAATGCAAAGACCAAGACAGACTATTATATTGCTGCGGCAATACTGGCAGTGTCCTGCCTTACGGATCTGATTGACGGAAAAATCGCCCGCCGATTTAATCTGATAACCACAGTTGGAAAAGTTCTTGACCCCATCGCAGACAAAGCTACACAATTTACACTGATTGCCTGCCTTGCCGTACACTATCCGGTGCTTAAGTATTTGATTGCACTGTTCGTCGTCAAAGAAGTATTCCAGCTTCTGGCCGGCATATGGCTCTTCCGTAAGGGCAAGATTCTCAAAGGCGCATTGATCTCCGGCAAGATTTGTACAACTGTCCTCTTTATGAGCCTGATTTTTATGGTAATGGTGCCCGACCTCACCCACAGACAGGTCGAAATCATAGCTGTAGTTGATCTCGTATTTATGGTAATTGCCTTTACCGAATATGCCATCGCCTACTTCAGTAAGAAAAACCATTTCCAAAATGTTGATTGATTTAAACGCAATACACCCCAAAGCCTAAGGCTTTGGGGTGTATTTTTACTCTTCGTTGTCTTCAGATGCGGTAAGCAGTGCGTTTTCCTCAGCTTCGCCAATTTCCCGACCTTCCATACAATCAGCAAACTGATTGCCGGACATAGTTTCATTCTCCAAAAGAAATGCCACAACAGCTTCCATCTTCTCCCGGTTATCGGAGAGAATCTGCCGGCAATGGGCATATGCCTTATCGATAAGAATTTTTACCTCATCATCAATAGATCCGGCAATTTTTTCAGAATAGCTCTTGGTTTTCTCAAAATCCCTGCCGATAAACAGCTCATCACCGCCGGTATAACATATAGCGCCCAAACTATCACTCATACCGTAGCGGCCAACCATATCCCGCGCCAAAGCAGAAGCCCGTTCAATATCATTGGATGCGCCGGTAGAAATATCGCTAAGGAACAATTCCTCTGCCACACGGCCACCTAAAAGTCCAACGATCTGCTCGTACATCTCGTTGCGGGTTAAGTGATTACTGTCCTCCTTGGGAAGGCTCCAAGTAGCCCCCAGCGCCCTACCTCTGGGGATAATAGAAATCTGGTGTACCGGGTCATGGGTAGGCAGATAATACATGGCAACAGCGTGTCCGGCCTCATGGTAAGCCGTAATCCGCAGATCCTTCTTAAGACGCAGACGGCTGCGTTTTTCCGGGCCAGCCAGCACCTTCATCATCGCCTCGTTCAGATCACCCATTGTAAGCACCGGTCGGTTTTCTCGGGCAGCAAGAATCGCTGCCTCATTCATAAGGTTAGACAAATCAGCGCCCGTAAAGCCGCCGGTAGCCAGCGCCACCGTATGAAGATCCACGGAATCATCTAGCCGCTTGTTGCGGGCGTGAATCTTTAGAATCTCTTCACGGCCCTTTGCATCCGGTGCCTGCACATAAATTTGGCGGTCAAAGCGACCGGGACGCAGGAGCGCCGGGTCAAGAATATCCGGACGGTTTGTGGCAGCAAGAACAATTACGCCTTCATTCTTTGTAAAGCCGTCCATCTCCACCAGAATTTGGTTTAGGGTCTGCTCTCTTTCATCGTGGCCGCCGCCAAGTCCTGTACCGCGTTTACGGCCGACAGCATCGATTTCATCGATGAAAACAATTGTTGGGGCAGCTTTCTTTGCCTGATCAAAGAGATCACGGACACGGCTTGCGCCAACGCCGACGAACATCTCTACGAAGTCTGAACCCGACATTGTAAAGAAAGGCACATCCGCTTCTCCTGCAACTGCGCGCGCCAGCAGTGTCTTACCCGTACCGGGAGAGCCGGACAGCAGAATTCCGTGGGGAATTTTTGCGCCCATCTGACGGTATTTATCGGGATTACGCAGGAAGTCCACAACTTCCTGCAGTTCAATCTTTTCTTCCTCTGCCCCGGCAACATCTGCAAATGTTACCTTTTCTCCACCGGGAAAGGTAATTCTTGCCTTGCCGAAGTTATTCATCGGGTTCTGCCCGTTGGCACGGCTTGCAATCAATGCCCATACCAAAATCAGCACTAGCCCGGCAATGATGATAGGAAGAATAAAATCGTAGGGAGAAAGCCCCTCAGCAGGAAGAAAATCATAGGAAAGCAAAATCCCCTTCTCCTGCTGTGCTCGCAAAAGTTCCATCATTTCAGTTCTGAAATTCTCCGGGCTTGCGAGCGTGGTTGTATAATTGGTTTTCCCTTCATATTCGCTGTAAAGCTTAATAGTAATAGTTTCACCGCGGACGGTAAAGCTTTTAACCTGCTCGGCTTTAAACAGCTCCACAATCTCGGAATACTTAAGGTCATCCTCACCGTTACCGAACAAGCCCATCATCCAAGAGAAGGCCAAAACGAGCACGGCAATATAAATGACAAGTGCCAGTGTTTTTCGTTTCTTCAATTTCATTCACCCTGCTTATTTATAGGCCTCAGGCTTAAGCACACCAATATACGGCAGATTGCGGTAATGCTCATTAAAATCCAAACCATAGCCAACGACAAATTCATTAGGAATCACATAACCCACATATTTCGGCTTAAGATCAATCCCGGGTCTTCTGCGCTCAGGTTTATCCAGAAGAGTACAAATCTCAACAGAAGCCGGCTCTTTGGATAGAATATGCTTGTATGTAAAATCGAGAGAATTGCCCGTGTCGTATATATCTTCCAAAATGACCACATGGCGGCCCTTAACATCCTGAGAAAGATCCTGCCGCACAATCATTTCCTTTTTGGACTCTGTTCCCACATAGGAAGAAATCCACATAAAATCCATCTGACAAGGGGTTTCAATTCGGCGGATGATATCCGCATAGAACATAACAACGCCCTTAAGTACACCAACAAAAATAGGTGTCTTACCGGCATAATCGCGGGTAAGTGCAGCAGCAAGTTCAGATACCTTGCTCTGAATCTGCTCCTCAGAAAGCAAAATACGGTCAATATTCTCTAACATTTCTATTCCTCCAGCCAACATTATATTTCTAGGCGTTCTATGGTTAAAGATGCTCGAACGCAATTTCGACAAGCTGTCCGTCCCCTTGGGTTCTTCTATAATCCGGGCCGTAGCCACAGACACCAAGGAGGCCGGTATCATCGGACAAAACAGGGATCATTCCCCGTTCCTTTGCCGGTATTTTTTCATCAATAAACAGCTTTTTAAGGGTTTTGCTACCGTAGGCAAAGGTAATTGCGTCCCCTTCCCTGCGGCTTCTGAGAATCATTTTGCCGCACGGTACTACCGTAAAGGCAAATCTTGAATTCTTTTCCTTATCTACAAAGCAAGCAGAAACCTTATAATTACCGAAGATAACAGAACCCGGGCAAGGAAGGCTGACACTTTCAGGAGAGAAAGTATCGTCAGATTTTACCAGGGTATCATAGCGCCGACTGATAGTTACACCGCCGGGAAACTGTGCAGCTGCTGAGGGATTCTCAGAAAATGTGAGACTCTCCATAAGCCCGATATGCTGTGCACCAGGCTCAAATACACCATTTTCTTCTAAAAACAGCGCAAGAGATCGTGCACGAATTGCGGGAGACATACGCCGAAGCGCTAAGACATCTCCTGTTGATTCTGCAAATCCCTCCAAAAAAGCTTCATCTTCCCGCAAACGCAGGGCCATTTCTGTCATATTATAAGAAAACTTCGGGTTTTCGCCACAGAAAAAAGGCATAACCTGATGACGAATGCGATTTCTCAAAAAATCATCCTGGGCATTTGTACTGTCTTCCACATAGGGAATGGAATACTCCTGCAAAAATGCCAGCACATCCTGACGGGTTACCGTCAACATGGGGCGAACAATATTGCCGGACTTTGGTGAAATGCCACCAAGACCTTTAAGACCTGTGCCACGAAGAAGATGCATCAGCACTGTTTCCGCATTATCATCTGCTGTGTGGGCAGTGGCCACTACGCCGGGCAGAGATCGCAAAAAACTGTATCTCGCCTCTCGGGCGGCCGCTTCCAGGCCTTTTCTGCCTGCGGTAATCTCTGATTCGCCCAGATGGAACGGAATCTTATAATCGCTGCAGAAGCGCTCCACAAAATCCATATCCCGCTGGGATTCTTCACCACGGAGATGATGATTAAAGTGGGCACATTCTACAGAAATATTCTTCTCTTTGCCAATCAGGTACATTGCAAAAAGAAGTGCCATAGAATCCGCACCACCTGAAACGGCACAAATCACCCGTTCCCCGGAGGAAAATAAATTCATTTCCCGGGAAAAACGCAGTAGCTTATTCAGCATGCTTCCACTCCCGGTCCGCAAAGGTCTGATACTGGGGAATCCATTGCAGCTTTACCATGCCGGTCTCACCGTGGCGGTTTTTCTGTACAATACATTCCGCAATGCCCTTATCTTCCGTATTTTCGTTATAATACTCATCCCGGTATAGGAACATAACCTCATCGGCATCCTGCTCGATAGCGCCGGACTCACGAAGGTCAGACAGCATCGGTCGTTTGTCGGGTCTGCTTTCAGGGCCACGGGAGAGCTGACTCAAGCAAAGAACGGGAACATTCAGTTCTTTTGCCATAATCTTCAAAGAACGGGAAATTTCGCTGACAACATTGACTCGGCTGTCGCCGCCTTTGCCATAGCCGGAGCCGTTCATAAGTTGCAAATAGTCAACAACCACAAGGCCAAGGTTATCCAGCCGTCTGCACTTTGCATTCATATCCGCAACCGTGATCGACGGATTGTCATCCACACGAATATCGGTTTGGCTCAAAGAGGATGCTGCCATGGAAAGCTTCTGCCATTCATCGTCAGAGAGCTTACCGGTAGCAATTACCTTGCTGTCAACAAAACTTTCTATGGAAAGCAGACGCATAGCAAGCTGCTCTCTGTTCATTTCCAGAGAGAAGACGGCAACGGTCTTATTATATTTTTTAGCAACATTCAAACAGACGTTAAGCGCAAATGCCGTCTTACCCATTGCAGGTCGGGCAGCCAAAAGCACAAGGTCAGATTTATTAAGACCGTTAATCTGTCTGTCCAGATCCACAAGACCGGTAGACAGACCGGGAATGGCAGAATCCGACTGGCTCAGTTCTGTAATGTTATCGAACACTCTGTGG
>JAZSKZ010000119.1:0-2973 GCA_045535135.1 Faecousia sp. | reverse complement strand
CAACCGACGCTGATATGACGCCTCTGGCGGCGATGTCCCTTTTGGAATGCACCACGGCTGCCGAGTGCCTTGCCGGCGGCATTTACGCCAGCGTGATTCACGCAGGTAATTTTGACGAGGGTATGATTTCTGCGGTAAATCATTCCGGGCGCAGCGCTGCGGTGGCGGCCATTACCGGTGCGATTTTAGGCGCAAAGCTGGGAGCAGAAGCGCTTCCTGAGTTCTATCTGGAATCTCTGGAGGGGCTGGAGGTGCTGGACGAGATTGCCAAGGATTTGGCGTTGGGTGGCAGAACCTCCCGGATTTTTGACGACCATTGGGATCAGAAATATATTCAGGGAATGCCCGCCTACGGCTGAAAACTGTCAGATACCGGTCAGCCTTCGGCTAAAATTAAAAAATGTTCCCCTTTTTCGGAAAAAACCCTTGCAAAACAGGAATAAGGGTGGTATAATACAGACAATCTTAGAGTAGACGGTATGAAAGAGAGGGGTTCGCCCCTCTCTTTTATTGTGCTACAGAGAGGAGTAAATAAAATGAAGGTTACCGAAACGGTTACCCAGTTTGCCCAGCCCATTGTAGAGCAGTTCGGCTGCAGCCTTTGGGATGTGGAGTATGTCCGGGAAGGGTCGGAGCGTTTCCTGCGGCTGTATATCGATAAGGACGGCGGCGTGGATATCGACGACTGTGAGAAAATCCATCGCGCTGTTGACCCGGTGCTGGACGAAAAAGACCCCATTGCAGAAAGCTACCATTTTGAGGTGTGCTCGGCTGGCCTTGAACGGGCGCTGAAGCGGCCGGGAGATTTTGAGCGGTTTATGGGAAGCCCGGTTATGATTAAGCTTTACCGCCCCCGGAACGGACTGAAGGAAATTCCCGGAATTTTGCGGGGCTACGAGGACGGCAAAATCACAGTGGAAGCCGGCAAAGAAACAATTACGTTTGAAAAATCGGAGGTTGCTCTGACGCGCCTTCGTGTTGAGTTCTAAGGAGGATAGAGAAATGGCAAGAACAACAAAAGCCAAGAAAAATCAGATGCCCCAGGTAGATGTGGGCGCAGAAATTTTTGCAAGCCTGCGGGACCTGGAAAAGCTCAAGGGCATTCCTGTGGAGTATATGGTGGAGCGGCTGAAGCAGGCGCTGACCAACGCTTACCGGAAGGACCGGGAGGACAACCGGGATATCCCCGGGGAAAATGTGGTGGTAGACCTGAGCGAAAAGGGCCTTTCTATGCACCTGGTAAAGACGGTTGTGGAGGAAGTGGAGGATACTGCCACAGAAATTCACGTGGATGCCGCCCAGAAGCTGCAGAGCAATGTAAGCGTAGGCGAAACCGTGAACATTCCCATTGATATTAACCGGTTCGGCCGTATCGCAGCCCAGACCGCCAAGCAGGTGGTTATTCAGGGCATCCGGGAGGCAGAGCGGGGCACAGTTTACGAAAGCTATTCCTCCAAGGTTCAGGAGATGCTCACCGGCACTGTTCAGCGGGTTGACCCCAGCGGCGATGTATATGTGCAGATTGGTCAGGGCAACGAGCAGAACGAGGCTGTTCTGCCCGCAGACGAGCAGATTCCCGGCGAGCGTTTTGTATCCGGCGATATGGTTCGGGTCTATGTGCTGGGTGTACATCGGGCATCAAGAGGTCCTATGGTAAAGGTCTCCCGTACCCATCCCAATTTGGTTCGCAGACTCTTTGAGCTGGAGACTCCCGAAATTGCCGACGGTCAGGTGGAAATCCACAATGTCTCCCGTGAGCCCGGCTCCCGGAGCAAGATTTCTGTCCGCGCCGTTATGGAGGGCATCGACCCGGTTGGCGCTTGTGTCGGTCCCAGAGGCGGCCGTGTAGGCGCAGTTGTTGAGGAGCTCCGGGGCGAGAAGATTGATATTGTTGTTTGGAGTGAGGACCCCTGTGAATATGTCCGGGCTGCTTTGAGCCCCGCTGAGGTTATCAGCGTAACGGAGGTTCCCGGTCAGCAGCGGTCTTTCCAGGTAATTGTTCCGGACAATCAGCTGAGCCTTGCCATTGGCAAGGGCGGTCAGAATGCCCGTCTTGCAGCCCGGCTCACCGAGTGCAAGATTGACATTAAGCCGGAAAGCCAGGCTGACTAAGTAAAGGAGGCGTTCCTATGCAGAAGAAAATCCCTCAGCGGCAATGCGTAGGTTGCCGGGAAAGAAAAGCCAAGCGGGAGCTGATTCGGGTAGTCAGAGGTACCGACGGTGTGGTAAGTCTTGACTTCAGCGGCAAGCTGAACGGACGGGGCGCTTATATGTGTCCCAACCCGGAGTGTCTGAAAATTGCCCGGAAAGCAAAAAGCTTGGAACGCAGCTTGGAAACTGCAATCAGCGATGAGGTTTACGCCCGGCTGGAAAAGGAAATGGGGGCGAACCCCCTTGGATAAAGCCTTAAATTATATGGCGCTTGCCCGAAAGGCAGGCCTCATTGCCTTAGGCGAAGAGCCGGTGGGCGCAGAGACAAGAGCCCAGCACGCCCGGCTTGTGGTGGTGGCGGAGGATGCCTCCGACCATACCTGGCGCAGAGCCTTAAGCTTTGTTGCCGGCACGGGTCAGGAATGTATCCGTGTACCCTTCAGCAAGGATGAAATGGGTCAGTCCATCGGACGCACCAGCTTGGCAATCGCCGCATTTACAGACCCGGCAATGGCACTGGCATTTGTAAAGGCGGTGTCCCAGCCGGAAAAATATGCCCAGGTTCTGGAAAATCTGGAGCGCCGCACCAAACGGGTGCAGCAGCGGAAAAGTGAAGCCAAGGCACACTTGCGGAATAAGCAGCGCAGGAAGAAGTAACAGGAGGTGCTAATATGAGTTTAGTGAAGTATCGGTTAAAGGATGTGGCAGCAGACTTTGGTGTCGCACCCAAGGAAATTGCAGAAATGCTCTCCAAATTTTTTGAAAAGCCCAAGTCCAACACCCAGGTTCTGGAGGAAGAAGAGCTGAACGTGTTGTTTGACT
>JAZSKZ010000129.1:0-4561 GCA_045535135.1 Faecousia sp. | reverse complement strand
TCCCCAGCCTGCTGGACGGCAATCCCTCTATGCAGCTGAAGAACCGCAGTATGCTCGTGAAGCTCCGCTCCATCCCCCGCCGTGCCGGCTACTACGAGCGCAGCGTAGACGATTTCGGCCGTACGGTGGAAACCTACGCCGGCGTACCTATGGTGGATATGGGTCAGTACTTTAACGGCGAGAGCGTGGAGGATGTGGTCGCTACCAAGGACGGCAAGACCTGCATTTACGCCGTTTCTCTGGGCCTTGACGGCTTCCACGGCATTTCTCCCACCGGCGACAATCTGATTTCCTCCTACCTGCCCGACCTGGGCGCTCCCGGCGCTGTCAAGACCGGCGAAGTGGAACTGGTTGCCGGCGTAGCCCTGAAGAATACCCTGAAGGCCGCTGTGCTGAAGGATATCGCCGTGGCTACCGCCTGATAAGGGAGGCACTGCCTGATGGTAACCTATGAATTTTATACGGGCAGTTACTTGGGCAGTGCCATTCCGGAAAGTGCTTTTTCCGGGGTGGCGGCCCGGGCAGAGGAAATCCTCCGCCGAATGAAGAAAGCCTATCAGGTGCGCGCCGGGGGAGAGATTTCCGAAAAGCTTGCCCTGTGCGCCATGGCGGAGGCGCTCTATGCCCACCGGGGACGAAAAGGCGGTGTCCGCTCCGCCAAAATGGGGGAGGTTTCCTTTGCCTACGACAGCGAGGAAAGCTGCCGCCGGGGTCTTTCCCGGGAGCTTTTTAACCGGGCTTCTATTTATCTGGACATTTACCGGGGGGTGAGCCTGTGAGGGAAATCACCCTTTACGGAAAGCGGGGCGAGGCGGTCTTTCGCCGGGTACTGCCGGAGTGCACACTGCTTCTTACCGGACATCGGGAGGTAGATACGCTGGGTGCGGCGCAGAAGGACAGCTTTTTTCTCGTAGTGCCGGGGGAAGAAGAAATTCTCCCCGGCGACCGGATTTTCCCCGGCATCGGCCCGGAACTTCCTTGGGAGGATACCCATCCGGGGAGACTTCCCGGGGCGATGGAGATTACAAAAACCAAAAAATTCTGCCCGGGCGGGGCGTTTTGCCACACCCAGGCTTGGGGATAGGAGGTTTCTATGGCACAGATTGAGGCGCTGCGGCGCTTTTTGCTCACGTATCCCCAATGGAACGAGGGGAATTTCCTGTATGTGGACTACACCGACGGTGTGCCGGGAAATGCCGGAATTTTTCCCCAAGGGCTGGAGGAACTGCGCCGCCGGGAAGATTTAATGGGTAATCTCTATGTGGATTACCGACTGCATTTTGCCCTCTACCGGGTGGCGGAACGGCAGGAGGACGGGGCGAAAAATGCCCGGTGGCTCCTCGATTTTCAAGCTTGGCTGGCGCAGCAGAGCCGGCTGGGACTTGCCCCCCGGTTCGGGGATGTGCCCCTGCGGGAACAGCTTCGGGCGGAAAAGGGCAGACTTACCCGGGAGCGACCGGGCAGGACCGGCCTTTATGCGGTGGAGCTGACCGCAGATTTTACAAAATATTATGAGGTGAACGATTATGGCAAAAATTGAAAGAAAGTATCTTGCCCACTTTGTTGACTGCGCCCTCCCCGGTGCGGAAGCTGCGGTTTATGAGCGGCTGGGCAAGGATTTGGAGGAATTTAGCCCGGAGCTTTCCGCCCAAGTGGAAACAAAGCGCAACATTTTGGGCGAGCAGACCGTGGTAATTTCCGGCTATGAAAAGACCGGCAGTGTGGAGACCTACTATGCGGAATCCGACAGCGCCCTCTTTGCAAGGCTGCAGGATATTATCGACAACGGTCGGGTTCTGGACGAGCTGAAAACCACCGTGGTGGAGGTAAAGCTTTGGGAGGGCGAGGGCACTTCCTATCCTGCTACCTGCGAGGAGGCTTACATCGAGGTGGTCAGCTACGGCGGCGATACCACCGGCTACCAGATTCCTTTCACACTGCACTATACCGGCAACCGGGTGTCCGGCACATTTGATGTGGCTGCCCGGAGCTTTACTCAGGCGTAAACTTAAGCCCGTACAGCAAAAGGGGGTAACTTATGGAGAAAATTCAATTTGACAGCGGCATTCGCACCTATCGGATAAACGGCAGCGCGACCATGCGGTTTAATCCCGCCGACCCCAATCTCTACGCCCGTTTTTTGGAAACCGGGGAGAAGATGAGGGAGATTGAAAAAACTTTGCAGGAAAAGGCAAAGACCCTAAAGGGTGATGACGGACGGGGTGCGCTTTCGCTGATGACAGAGGCAGACGGGGAGATGAAAAAGCTCCTTACCTTTGTATTCGGTGATGGGAATGACTTTACGGAAATCTTCCGGGGCGTAAATCTTCTGGCAGTTGCGGAAAACGGCGAGCGGGTGATTACCAATTTTCTGCAGGCAATCCAGCCTGTGCTCACAGCAGGCGCAGAGCGGTGCACCCGGGAAAAAGAGAAAGAGGCGGTAGAGAAAGCAAAGCGCCGCCGGGGTAGTCAATGCTAAACCTGTGGGCGCTGCCCCGAAGCGCCGTGATTGGGGGAAAAAGTTATCCGATTCACTGCGACTACCGGGACATTTTGGAAATTTTCTCCTACTTAAACTGCCCGGATTTGCCGGACTATATGAAATGGCGGATTGCCTTGGCGCTTTTCTATGAGGGGGAGATTCCTCCCGAGGACTATCAGGCGGCAATTACTTATTTTCTGGACTTTATCCGCTGCGGAGAAAAAGAAGAAAAGCCGTCCCCCCGTCTTCTTGATTGGGACAAGGATGCGCCCATAATTCTTGCAGATGTGAATAAGGTTGCGGGGCAGGAAATCCGGGCGCTGCCCTTTCTCCACTGGTGGACATTTCTTTCCTATTTCCACGCCATTGGGGAGGGGCAGCTTTCTTTTCTCATATCCCTCAGGGAGAAGCTCCGGCAGGGGAAAAAGCTGGAAGCTTGGGAAAAGGAATACTACCAAAAAAACCGCAGCCGGGTAGAGCTCCCTAGGCGCTACAGCCTGACAGAGCGGCAGCAGCGGGAAAAACTCCTTCAAATGCTGGACGGGCCTGCGGAGGAGAGGAAGGAGAGTAATGGTTAAACATCAGGAAATAGAATTTCTAGCCGGCGGCGAATTAAAATCCGTCGGCAATGCGCTCAAAGGCTTGCAGGATGCCCTGGAAAAGACGGAAAAGGGACTTTTGCAGACTTTAAAAAGCGCCGCAAAAACAGCGACCGGGTCTCACCGGTCGTTGGCAAGCTTTGATAATCTGGAGCGGCTTGCGACCCAGAGTAAATCCACGGAAAAGCCGGGAAGTACCGAGTCTACGCAAAAGCCGGGAAGTACCGAATCCACAGAAAATCCGGGACAGACTGCCGGGGAGCTTACCCTCACTGCCCAGGAGATTTCCGCAATTCTTACGGCGGCGGTAACGGCTTTTTCTGCCGCTGTGGAGGAAAAACTCCAGCGCTTTGCCACCTGGAACGGCGGCGGAATCACCGACGGTCTTACGGGCATTTTGGCGGCGGTGGGGGCGGTGCAGGCGCTCCTTTCCGGGGATAATACCCTGCCTTTGTGGCTCTCGGGAATTACCGGGGCGTTTTCCTCCGCCGGGCAGGCTGTAACTAATTTAGGGGGGATGCTTACCGGCTTTTTCTCTCCTGCGCTGGGAAGCCTTGCCGGTCTTATGGGCGACTTGACCGATGGCGGACTTTCCTGGAATGGCGCTTACGAGAAGCTGGGGCTTTCTGCTATGAATCTGGGAGGGATACTGGGAAAGCTGACTTCACCGATGGGTCTTGTACGCACGGCGGCCGATGCTCTTGCCGGAGGGATTCGCACCCTCATAAAAGACTGGGGCGGCGTTGGAACGATTGCCACCTCTGTGTGGGAGAGCATAAAGTCCGTGTGGAGTCCCGTGGCTGACTGGTTTCAAAAGCGGGTGTTTACTCCCTTGGCGGATGGGCTTCGGCTGGTGGTGAATGTGGTCATCGGTATGGTCAATGTGCTCATTACGGTATTTGTGGGGGTTATCAATGCGGTGGTTTCCGCCCTGAATCTGCTGTCTTTCAAAGTGCCGGACTGGGTGCCCGGCTTGGGCGGCAAGCGCTTCGGCTTTCAGATTAAGCCGGTGGAAACACCCCAGATTCCCTATTTGGCGCAAGGTGCGGTTCTGCCTGCCAATCGCCCCTTTTTGGCGATGGTGGGCGACCAAAAGCACGGCACCAATATAGAAGCACCTTTGACAACTATTCAGGAAGCTGTGTCTTTGGTGATGGAAGATTATGCAGCCAGCAACCTGGCAGGACATCAGGCTACCGTATCGGTTTTGCAGGAGCTTCTGGCAGCAGTGCTGGGGATATCCATCGGAGATGACACCTTAGCGGCGGCAGTAGACCGCTATAACGGAAAACTATCTGTGGTTCGGGGGGGATATTTATGAGAGCAACAACCAATCTGTTTCAGATAAACGGTATTCCAATGCTGGTGCCGGATGGGGATATCCCGGTATCCTATGAGGATCTGGACAGTGCCGATTCCGGACGGGATGAAAGCGGCACGATGCACCGGATTCCTGTGCGGTACAAGGTAGGCTCTTGGA
>JAZSKZ010000006.1:0-4978 GCA_045535135.1 Faecousia sp. | reverse complement strand
CGGGATGCGGGCCTTGACGGCGTTGTCTGCTCCCCTCTGGGGGCTGGCAAGGTACATTCCCTTTGCGGCAATGAATTTTTGACCATCACCCCCGGCGTGCGCTTTGCCGACGGTGATATGGGCGACCAGAAACGGGTTATGACCCCCGAGCAGGCAAAGAAAATCGGCTCTGACTATATTGTTGTGGGCCGTCCCATTACTGCCGCCGAGGACCCGGTAGCCGCCTACGAGCGCTGCGTAAGGGAATTCTGCGATTAAGTAGATTTGCTTTTGTGAGAGGATAGATAGAATATGTTTACATCTGAAGAAATCTTGCAGCTTATCCAGAGTATGATCTGGCTGCTGGCCGGCGTAGGTATCTTCATTGTCGGTATGAACTTTATGAGCGAAGCGCTGGGAAAGAGCGCCGGCTCCGGTATGAAAAACCTGCTGGGCAAAATTTGCGGCAACCGCATTTCCGGCGTAGGTATCGGCGCGGCGGTTACTGCCCTTGTGCAAAGCTCTTCGGCTACCTCTGTCATGGTCATCGGCCTTGTAAATGCCGGGGTTATGACGCTCATGCAGGCGGTGCCGGTGATTATGGGCGCCAATATCGGTACCACCATTACCGGTATTCTGGTGGCGCTGAAAAACGACTATTTCAATATGGCCATGTATTTCCTGGCTTTTGCCGGCGTGATGATGGGCTTTGTGAAAAAAGAAAAGGTAAAAATTGCCGGCAGCCTGTGCAGCGGCTTGGGCCTTATCTTCGTTGGTCTTAGCATTATGAGCAGCCCCGATGCCTTCGGCAATGCCCTTGTTAAGCGGCTGTTTACCAATATTTTCAGCGTGATTGATTTCCCCCTGCTGCTTATCCTGGTAGGTCTTGTTTTCACCGCGCTGCTGCAGAGTTCCTCTGCCGCAACCGGCGTTGTGATCACCATGGTAGGTACAGGCGTTTTGGGTCTGGAGCTGGCACTGTTTATCATACTGGGTGCCAATATCGGTACCTGCGTAACCGCGCTTCTTGCCTCTATGGGCGGCAGCGCCAACTCCAAGCGGGTAGCGCTGATCCACTTTACCTTCAATACCATCGGCAGCGTTATCTTTGCGGCAATTATCTGGATTTTCCACAAGCCGGTGGTAGCATTCCTGACCTCCTGTTTCCCCGGGGACGATGCTATGAGTCTTCAGATGCGGGTATCTCTGTTCCATGTGATCTTCAATGTAACCACAACCTTGCTGCTTCTGCCCTTTGTAAAGCAACTGGTGGACTTCTCCAAGGCAGTTATCCGGGATAATAAGACTGGCGAAAAGACCTATAACCTGCGGTATGTGGACAAGCATATGCTGGCGCTGCCCTCTGCCGCAATGGTGCAGGTAAAGCAGGAAATGGATTATATGATTGCCCTTGCGGAAGAAAATACCCGCCTTGCCATTCGGGTTCTGGAAACCGAAGACAGCAAAGAGGGCGCAAATATTTTGGAAAACGAAGCCCTTATCAATTTCACCAACCGGGCGCTGACTGCCTTCCTCATTAAGCTGTCCGCCACGAAAATTACCGCACAGGATAAGAAGCTGATCGGCGCCTATTTCCATGTGCTCAACGACGTGGAGCGTATCGGCGACCACGCGCAGGACTTCTTTGAGCTGGCGGAGGAAATGAAGCAGAAGGAATTCTCCTTCTCCCAGCAGGCTCGTGAGGAGCTTTCCCAAATGTACGAAACGGTGCTTGGTATGTTTGACACGGCAAAGGAAGCCTTCCAAAGCGGAGATCTTGCCTGCCTTAAAAAGCTGGCAGACTTCGAGGAAAAGGCAGACAGCCTGAAAAAGTCGTTGATGGCCAGCCACTTTATGCGCCTCAGCACCAACAGCTGCAGCGTTACCCACAGTCCCTACTATACCTCTCTGGTTACGGGTCTGGAGCGTGTGGCAGACCACCTTGTAAATGTGGGCTACAGTATCCAGAACCCCACCGGCGATCAGGATGATCTGCACTAAATACAAAAAGGAGAGATAGCTATGGAAGCTTATAAGAGAGAGTTTATTCAGTTTCTGGAAAGTGCGGGCGTGCTAAAATTCGGCGATTTTACCGCAAAATCCGGCAGAAAGATTCCTTATTTTGTCAATGCCGGTATGATTAAGACCGGCGACCAGATTACCAAAATGGGCGAGTTCTATGCAAGAGCCTATGCCGACAAGCTGGGGGATAAGAAGGCAGTGCTTTACGGACCTGCCTACAAGGGCATTTCTCTGTCCATTTCCGCAGCGGTGGCCCTTTCCAAGAAGGGGCTGGACCTACCCTTCTTCTTTAACCGCAAGGAGGTTAAGGACCACGGCGAGGGCGGCGTATTTGTAGGCTATGTACCCCAGGCTGGCGAGGAAATCGTCATCATCGAGGATGTGATTACTGCCGGTACTGCCATCCGGGAAAGTATGGAAATCCTCAGCCATCTGGAAGGCACCAAGGTGATTGCCACCTTCATTATGGTTGACCGCAAGGAAAAGGGCCAGACCGAAAAGGGCGCTATGCAGGAAATCGAGGAGCAGTTCGGCTTCCCTGTATACTCTGTTGTGGATGTATATGACATTATCGAGTATTTGGAAGAAGACCCCACCAACGAAGAAAATGTAACCCGGATTAAGAACTATCTGGCAGTGAACGGAGCAAAATAATGAGAAGTCTGATCGACATTACGGATTTTTCCGTAGAAGAACTGCAGGAGCTGCTGGAAACTGCCTGCCATATCAGCGAGAATCCCGCGCTTTACGCAGAGGCCTGCAAGGGAAAAAAGCTGGCAACCCTGTTTTTTGAGCCCTCTACCCGTACCCGCCTGAGCTTTGAGGCGGCGATGCTGGAGCTGGGCGGCAGTGTGATCGGCTTTTCCGAGGCCAGCTCTTCCTCTGCAAGCAAGGGCGAAAGTATGGCAGATACTGCCAAAATCCTCTCCTGCTACGCAGATATTATGGCCATTCGCCACCCCAAGGAGGGCGCGCCCTATGTGGCGGCCAAAAACGCTACCATCCCTGTGATCAACGCAGGCGACGGCGGTCATTGCCACCCCACCCAGACCCCTGCGGATTTACTTACCATCTACCGGGAAAACGGGCGGCTTCATAACATCACCGGAGGGTGCTGCGGCGATTTGAAGTACGGCAGAACCGTCCATTCTCTGCTGGCAGCGCTGAGCCGCTACGAGAATGTGAAGGTGGTACTGATCTCTCCCGAGGAGCTGAAGCTGCCGGACTACATCCGCTACGAGGTACTGGAAAAGAACGGTATGGAATATGTGGAATGTACTTCTTTGGAGGCGTCTATCCATCAGCTGGATGTGCTGTATATGACCCGGATTCAGCGGGAGCGTTTTGACGATCCTGCCGTATACGAGCGCCTGAAGGATAGCTATGTGCTGGATACGGAAAAAATGAAAGATGCCAAGGAAACCATGCGGATTCTCCACCCGCTGCCCCGTGTAAACGAAATCAGCGTAAAAGTGGATTCTGACCCCCGGGCTGCCTATTTCCGTCAGGCGCTGAACGGAAAGTATATGCGTATGGCGCTGATTCTGAAGCTTCTGAAGGAAGCAAAGGAAGGCCGCCAAATGGAAGAGCCTAAGGAGGTTCTGACCAATGTGCTCAAATGCACCAACGAGCGGTGCATTTCCGCCACCGAGCAGGAGCTTGAGCACATATTTAAGTGTGTGGACAAGGAGCGCGGAATCTACCGCTGCATCTACTGCGAGGCAAAAAAGAAAATGTGATTTTACGGGCAGGGAAGTGGTATGCTTTCCTGCCCGAAAATGTTGCATAAAAAACAGAAAAATGCAGGGGAAAATGTAGGAAAAATGTAGAATCCGCTGGGATATTCTTGACACTGTTTTTCCTGTGTGGTACAATCTAAAGGTACAAAAAACAGTTCTTTGCGACCGACGGAATTTGTGGAGCACCACAGGGGAACAAAGAATAATGAAAAGCCGACCGTCTGGGCGTATTTAACTCATCATATGTGGGTTAAGTGCGCCTTTTTGGCTTTTATGGGAGGTAATGAAATGAAGAAAATCGGCATTGTTATGGGAAGCGACAGCGATCTGCCTATTATCCAGAAGGCTGTGGATATGCTGAAGGCTTTGGAGATCCCTTATGAGGTACATATCTACTCTGCCCACCGCACCCCGGTAGAGGCAAGAGATTTTGCCCTGAATGCCCGGGCAAATGGCTTTGGCGCCATTATTGCCGCCGCAGGTATGGCTGCCCACTTGGCCGGTGCCATTGCTGCCAATACCACTCTGCCTGTCATCGGCATTCCCTGCAAGGGTCCCGTCTTTGACGGAATGGATGCCCTCCTTGCCACCGTGCAGATGCCCACCGGCATCCCGGTTGCCACCGTGGCGGTAAACGGCGGCGCAAATGCCGCTCTTCTGGCCGCACAAATTCTGGCGGTTTCCGACGAGGAAATTGCCGCAAAGCTGGATGCAAAGCGTGTTTCCGATGCCAAGACTGTGCTTGGCAAGGATGCCGCATTGGATATTTAACTTTTGTAAATTAAAACGAAGGAGTTTTTGATTATGGAAAAGAAACTTGTTTACACCGGCAAAACCAAGGACGTATTTGCACTCCCCAACGGCAACTACCTGCTGAAGTTTAAGGACGATTGCACCGGAAAAGACGGCGTGTTTGATCCCGGTGAGAACTCTGTGGGCCTGACCATTGAGGGTGTGGGCGATGTAAATCTGCGGATGTCCATCTATTTCTTTGAGAAGATTAACGCTGCCGGCATTCTGACCCACTATGTAAGCGCCGACCTGAATAACACCACTATGGAAGTCCTGCCTGCAAAGGTGTTCGGCAAGGGTCTTGAGGTTATCTGCCGGTATAAGGCTGTTGGCCCCTTCTTCCCCCGCTACAGCAACTACTGCACCGAGGGTCAGGATCTGCCTGCCTATGTGGAAACCACCTTCAAGAACGACGAAAAGGGCGATTCGCTGGTCACCAAGGACGG
>JAZSKZ010000108.1:0-9359 GCA_045535135.1 Faecousia sp. | reverse complement strand
CGATCCGACTTGGTGTATACCCACGGCCGCTGCGGCGGCAAACCGTGGTGTCAAGAGGAGCGGGTCGCTTTTTTGTGTCCCAGCCCCGGTTACGACCGGCACTTCAGAATCACGGAATTTTTCGGCGCAGAGCTGATTACCGTACCGATGACACCCACCGGCCCGGATATGGATTTGGTGGAGAAGCTGATTCAGGACCCGGCGGTGAAGGGCATTTGGTGCGTGCCCAAATACTCCAATCCCGACGGCATCATCTACTCTGACGAAACCTTCCGCCGTCTGGCATCTATGAAGCCCGCAGCGCCAGACTTTGCTATGATGTGGGATAATGCCTACTGTGTCCACGAATTTGAAGGGGAGTATGTGGAAATCCCGGATATTATCTCTCTGTGCGCCCAGTACGGCAACGCAGATATGGTCTACGAATTTGCTTCTACGTCCAAGATTACTTTTGCCGGTGCAGGCGTTTCCGTGCTGGCATCCTCGGAAGCCAATGTGGCATATTTTCTGAAGCTGTTTTCCGTGCAGATGATTTCCTACGATAAGGTCAATCAGCTGCGCCATGTCCGCTACCTGAAGGACAGAGAGAATACCCTTAAACTAATGAAGAGCCACGCCGCAATTATGGCACCCAAGTTCCGGGTGGTAACCGAAGCGCTGGAAAAGGAAATCCGTCCCTGCGGCTTTGGTAGCTGGAATAACCCCAAGGGCGGCTATTTCGTGAGTATGAATACGATGCCCGGCACCGCCAAGCGCGCTCTGGAGCTCTGCAAGGAGGCCGGTGTGGAAATGACCCCTGCCGGCGCGACCTACCCCTACGGCATTGACCCGAATGACCAAAATATCCGTATCGCCCCCAGCCTGCCCCCGGTAGAGGAGCTTGAGAAGGCAATGGAGATTTTTTGCTGCAGCCTGAAACTTGCAGCTCTGGAGAAATTACTGAAGAATTGAGGGATGCCCGATGGCAACACCGAAGGAACTCTATTATGCAAAACGGGGAGAAATTCTCGTTCGCAATCTTAAAAGCCGACATTTTGAGGCATACTATTGCAGTACCCGGGAAGCGGCATTGAAAAAAGCGTTGGAGCTGATTCCCACAAATGCGACTGTCGGCTGGGGCGGCGCAACCTCGGCTATGGAAATTGGCCTTATGGATGCGGTGAATGCCGGCCCTTACCACGCATTGGACCGGGAAACCTGCAAGACCGCCGAGGAGCGGGAGCAGATGGCCCTTGACTGCCAAAGAGCAGATGTGTTCCTCACCGGCGCTAACGCTCTGAGCCTTGACGGTGAAATGGTAAACATCGACGGTATGGGAAACCGGGTTTCTGCCATTATTTTCGGACCGAAATCCGTACTGGTGATTGCCGGTATGAATAAGGTTATGGATACCCTCGAGGATGCTATCAGCCGCGCCCGGACTGTGGCGGCACCTATCAACGAGCAGCGTTTTATGGGCAATACGCCCTGCGCGGCTACGGGGATTTGCGCCGATTGCAAGAGTGAACAGTGCATTTGCAATCATATCGTTATCACCCGTCATTGCCGCCCTGTTGGTCGGATTAAGTTTATTCTTGTGGGCGAGGAATTAGGCTTCTAAAGAAGGGACAAAGTATGATAGAAAAGCTCAAAGCGCTTTTTCATAAGCACCGCAGTACGGTTTTATATCTGTTTTTCGGGGGACTGACAACGGTTGTAAACTACGCGGTCTATTTTCCCCTTTATAATTTTGTAAAGCTCACGGCCACAGGCAGTAATGTGATTGCTTGGGCGGTTGCGGTAATTTTTGCTTATATCACCAGTAAGTTTTTCGTATTTGAAAACAGGGGTTGGAATAGAAGCGTTGTACTGCCGGAATTTGCCCGTTTTGTTGGCAGCCGTGTGGTGTCGGGCGCAGTGGAAACAATTTCCATTTTCCTCACTGTGGATGTGCTTTTCTGGAACGGCAATCTTATGAAGGTGCTGCTGGCGTTCTTTGTAATTGTATTTAACTATATTGCAAGCCGCTGGTTTGTGTTTAAGAAATAGAAATTTCCTCCGGGGTGTACCCGGAGGATTTCTTCTTATTTACTTGTGGGGAATTTGTGGTATAATGAAGGAAAATCCTTTGCGGAAATGAATGGATGACGGATATGGATAAATTTATTCTCAATTCTGAATATAAGCCCTCAGGCGACCAACCGCAGGCCATCGAAAAGCTGTCGCAGGGTCTGCTGCAGGGAAAGCAGGAGCAGGTGCTTTTGGGTGTTACCGGCTCGGGTAAGACCTATACTATGGCGAACATTATCGCAAACGCCAACCGTCCCACCTTAGTGCTTGCCCATAATAAAACCCTTGCCGCCCAGCTTTGCTCGGAGTTTCGGGAGTTTTTTCCCAACAATGCGGTGGAGTATTTCGTTTCCTACTATGATTATTACCAGCCGGAGGCATACATCGCCCACACGGATACCTATATCGAGAAGGATTCTTCCATCAATGAGGAAATCGACCGCCTGCGCCACAGCGCCACCTCTGCACTTTTTGAGCGACGGGATGTGATTGTGGTGTCCTCCGTCAGTTGCCTTTACGGCTTGGGCGACCCGATTGACTATAAGAGTATGGTCATTTCTTTGCGTACCGGGCAGACAAAGCCTATGGATGAGGTGTTGGCAAAATTGACGGAAATCCGCTACGAGCGCAACGATATCGATTTCTCCCGGAATAAATTCCGTGTCCGTGGCGATACCTTGGAGGTATACCCGGCTTACTGGACAGGGAGAGCCATCCGCATAGAGTTTTTTGGCGACGAAATTGACCGCATTTCCGAAGTAAACGCAGTTACCGGTGCCGTGGAGCGGTATATCGACCATATTGCTATCTATCCTGCCAGCCATTATGTTGCATCCCGGGAAAAGCTGGAGCGGGCGATGGCGGAAATCCGCCGGGAATGTGATGCGCAGGTAGAAAAATTCCAAAAGGAGAATAAGCTTTTGGAAGCCCAGCGCATTGCCCAGCGCACCAATTACGATTTGGAAATGCTCACGGAAATTGGCTTCTGCACAGGCATTGAAAACTACTCCCGGGTCATTCAGGGTAGGGAGCCGGGTACACCGCCTACCACACTCCTTGACTATTTCCCCGACGATTTTCTTCTGTTTATTGACGAAAGCCATGTAACCATTCCCCAGTGCCGGGCAATGTACGCAGGAGACAGAAGCCGAAAGGATTCTCTTGTGAATTACGGTTTCCGTTTGCCCTCCGCCTACGATAACCGCCCCTTAAATTTCAGCGAATTTACAGAGAAAATCCACCAGCGGATTTATGTATCCGCTACCCCGGGCGAGTATGAGCTTTCCCGGTCGGAGCAGACGGTGGAGCAGGTGATTCGCCCCACGGGACTATTGGACCCGGAGGTGGAGGTGCGTCCTATTGAGGGGCAGATTGACGATTTGATCGGCGAAATCAACTCCCGCAGCGCAAAAGGCGAGAGGGTGCTGGTAACGACCCTCACAAAGAAGATGGCAGAGGATTTGACGACCTACCTGCAGAAAATGGGCATTAAGGTGCGCTATATGCACGCCGACATCGGCACAATGGAGCGAATGGAAATTATCCGGGATTTGCGGATGGCAAAATTCGATGTCCTTGTGGGCATTAACCTGCTTCGGGAGGGTCTTGACCTGCCGGAGGTAAGCCTTGTTGCCATATTGGATGCGGATAAGGAGGGCTTCCTCCGTTCGGAAACCAGTCTGATTCAGACCATTGGCCGCGCCGCGCGAAACGCAGAGGGCAAGGTCATTATGTACGGCGATGGGGTAACGCCCTCTATGCAGGTGGCGATAGATACCACCGCCCGCCGCCGGCGAATTCAGAACGCATACAACGAGAAAAACGGCATCGTGCCGAAAACCATTGTAAAATCCGTCCGGGACTTGATTGAAATTTCTTCCCCCACCGCAGAACGGAAGGGAAGAAGCGGCATCAAGATGACAAAGGCGGAAAAGGAAAAAGAAATCGCCCGTCTGGAAAAACAGATGAAGGAAGCCGCCCGGATGATGGAGTACGAGTACGCCGCCATCTTGCGAGACGAAATCATCAAACTCCGCGGAGAACAGTCCTAAAATACCCCCAACAAAATACGAAGGGAAAGCACCTTGGTGCTTTCCCTTTTGCGTTGTTTAATCCTTATGAAATGCGGCTTTATTCTGCTTGCTCGGTAAACTGGAAAAATTCTGTAAAGTTCTCTTTCGTGAGCGTATCCGATTGACCGTGGGCATAATATATGCTTTCACCCCGTTGCAGAGATACGGTAAATCTGCCGTCTGCAGCAATGCACAGCATAATCGAATCCGCAGAGGGATCCGTATAATCTGTCAATAGGTTAATAATGGCTGCGCTGCTTATAATATCCGTGGCAGAGGAACCGGATTCCATTGCGGATACATCCAGCTTTGCGCATATGTCAAGAACTGCAGTAACGTTTTCCTGACGCTGTAAAACGGAACGGAAACTGCTTAGCACACTGCTTTGAACGGTTATACTTTCGGCAGAAACGGAACGCCCGACCACAATATCATTCCACGCAGCCTTAACGGTTTGCGCCCCGTCAGGTTTTGCGGATTCAGGGTTGCAGCCGCCAAGCAGCACCGCCGTACCCAGCACACAAATGCAACCAAGCAAAACTACAAACTTCTTGAAAAATCTTAGCATATAATCCTCCTTGTTAATACATTAGAGATGCAATGCGGTATCATAGCCTTTGACTCGCTAAGGATGCAGAGTAAACGCACCGCAGTCCGAACAGTAGTATTGGGGAATATACTTTGCGCTTTGCTGGCTGACCCGTGATTGACCCCAGTGTTCAACCCAAATGTGCGGCGCATGAATAGTCATTCCGCAAGTGCATATGCACTCATGAAAATCTGTGCGACCAGTATCGTTATAAGTAGTAAAGGAATGTGTATGTCCTGAGCGACGATAGTATTTTACATATTCAGCAATGTCGCCGGGGTCTACATCTGTGTAAAAATCTAGCAGAAGGTCAGTATATGGACACTCATAGCCATTGTGGCGGTACAACCCGGCATTACCCCATTTGGATTCTACAATAACCGTGTTCGAATTTCCGCAAAGGTTATTTGAGGTTGCGTTGGATATAACGGTAACAACAATTCCGGAATGGATATTATTATCATCGGTAGTATTGTTTGATGTTCCGTTGTCGTCAAAATAGCAGATAATGTCGCCAACTGCAGGCGTTGAAACTTCATAGTAACTGCCGTCCGTGTAGTAGAGAACCGGTGAGGGCATCCAATAGTGATTTTCTTCCGTGTCTTGACTGTGCCAAGCATAGGAGTGGCAGTTAAAATATGCTGTTGCTGTATACAATCGCACGTCTGTGGTGGAGAAACTGTCAGACTCCGTATTAGTTTGGGTTATATAACTGGCTGGAATATCAGAAAGTATATTGTCGACAGAGACATAAGAACCCATAGGAGTTTGGACTGTTGTAGATATATAGCTTCTGCTTTGTCTAGAAAAAAGACCGATAGCAGATGGAGAGGGTGCTACTGCTTTAGAAGAATACGCTTAAACATTAGGGGCATTGAAAAAAATGAAGAGCACCAGGATTAAACTAAAAACTCTTAAATACACTGATTTCATAATTGTTCCTCCTTGTTGATGTGTTGTGTAGGGAGATGCTCCGACATTCTGTGAATAAGTGAAACTTCTACCACCTCCTTACATTATTACTATACTTCTAAAAAATTCTTTCGGCAAGGGGATAGCCGAACTTTTAGTAAAAAATAGTGAGAAATACATAAGACCGGTAAGATTCCTTACCGGTCTTGTATATTTACCGTTGAAGTACGGAGCTGTCGAAAAGGCCGTCAAACCAGCTGCCGTTGTTGCGGATGTTGGCACCGCCAACCAGCAGCCGACCCATACGCACATAGCTGTCTGCCACCGTTGCCCAAGAGGTACCCTCGGTGCAGAAGCCGAGATAGTAGCGGAAGCCTAATTCCTGCAGGAGATTGAACTTCTCGCCGGAGTAGGCAGTGGTGGTGGCAATATCGCTGTTTTGGGCGAAGACCATCGTGTCCAACTTGCCGATAATAGGCTCCACTTCAGCCTGCCAGCGATTCAGCTCGTTGCGGATATCGGCAACGGTCTTGGTGCCGTAGGCAATATTTGCGTAGGTGTAGTATGCCAGCGTATAGCCGTTATCGGTCAGCGCCTTGGCAAGGGCCTGCACATCGGAGACCGCCTGATTGTAGGCATCCGCGCCCAGCTTATTCTTGCCGTCGGGGTGAGTACGGTAGCCGAACAGACCGTTATAGCCCGTCAGAGCCAAAGTGGCTTTTGCACCCCGGTAGGAGAAATCGGGATGGGCCTTTACAAAAGCGTCCAGAATAGGAACCAAGTCATATGCGCCGGTTTGGGTAACGCCACTGGCATCTACCATTTCGCAGGTAACATTCCCGTTTGCGTCCAGCACCAAACGGCTTGCAAAGCCGCTGCCGCCCTTGTCAGCGACCATATCGTTGTCGCTGTCCACAAGGTAAAGGCTGTAGTTTACATTGGTCTGGGTAATCATAATGGGCTTTTTCCCAGCGGGGAGCATCAGCTTTTTGGGCGTGTAAACGGTAAGGCCCGTGTTGGTAACATCGGTGGTAATAATATCCTCCATACTTACCAGCACATAGCCGTTATCATAAAGCTGGGTGAGAATCCGGGAGAACTCCTCGGTGGTAACGAAATTACGGTCGAAGGAGTTTTTGTATACCGCATCGGTAAATGCCCGCTGGGGGTCCGCAATCAGCAGCTGGAAGGAAAGGTTAGGGATCGCACTGGGGTTATCCCAGACGACCAGAGACTTTTGCGCATCGGTATAAGCCGTCCATTTAGCGCTCATTTCGGGATAGTCATACATATTGCCCTCAAACTGGCTGAGAACATTAAGCGCGCCTTCGTAATCATAGATATTTGCAAGACTTTCAGCCTGAACAATCAGCTGAGCGGCCTGCTCTCGGAAACGCTCTGCTTCTTCAGCGGCAGAGGAGGAAGCGGCAATGCTGGCCTCCAACTCCGCCTGTTTTTTGCGGTTGGCACGGGCAAAGGAGTTGCTGACAAATACCACAATCAGCACAATCACCACAGCTGCCAAAATGGGTGGCAGATAGGCCTCTTTAAAGGTTTTCAGTTTAGAGCGACGACGCCGCCGATAATGTGCGGGCCGGGGAGAATTTTCTTTTGGCTGAGCCATATCATTTCCACCTTTCATCCGTCTTTTTATTTATTATAGGTGCTGCCCCGAAAAAAAGCAAGTAATTTCCTGCAAATAGCGGAGAAATCCCGGTTTTTTCTTGCAAAGCTGCAGATTTTGGGGTATACTGAAGAAAAACAAAAAGGAGTGGGATTATGGAGAAAATCGCCAGCTTTACTATAGACCATATCCGGCTTTTACCGGGCCTGTATGTTTCCCGGAAGGACCGCGTTGGGCAGGAAACGGTTACAACCTTTGATCTGCGGCTGACAAGCCCCAACGATGAGCCGGTGATGAATACTGCGGAGGTGCATACCATTGAGCACTTGGCGGCCACTTATCTGCGTAATGAGCCCCAATGGAAAGACCGGGTCATTTACTTTGGTCCTATGGGTTGCCGCACCGGCTTTTACCTGCTTTTGGCAGGGGATTACACATCCCGGGAGATTCTCCCGTTGGTAAAAAACTGCTTTGCCTTTATCCGGGACTTCCGGGGTGAGGTGCCCGGCGCTTCCGCAAGGGATTGTGGCAATTATTTGGATATGAATCTGTCGATGGCAAACTACTGGGGCGCAAAATATACTGCGCTTCTTGAAAATATGGATGACAGCCGGCTTACTTACCCGGAATAAGGAGAAAAGATGAAAAAGCTTGGAATTATCGGTGCGATGACCGTGGAAGTGGAAACCCTGAAAGGGGAGATGGAGAACTTAACCCTGACCCAAAAGGGCGGTATGGAATTTTGCGAAGGAACGCTTCGCGGCCTGTCGGTGGTAGTTGTTGTTTGCGGCGTAGGAAAAGTCAATGCAGCGCTTTGCGTGCAGGTGCTTTGCGACCTATATGGGGTAACCCACATTGTTAACACGGGCGTGGCAGGCTCGTTGTGCGCTGATTTGGATATCGGGGATTTGGTGGTGAGCCGGGAGGCAATCTACCACGATTTCGATTGTCACGCAATAAACGAGGCTTATGTGGTAGGGCAGGTACCGGGCCTTTCTGTGCGGGCATTTCCCGCGGATAAGGCGCTGATGGCCTATGCCTATCAGGCGGCAGAGGAGGTAAATCCCGGACACTGCACCGTCGGCACGGTGGCAAGCGGCGACCAGTTTATATGTGATAAGGGCGTAAAGCAAGCTATCGTAAAAAATACCGGCGCGGTCTGTACCGAAATGGAGGGCGCTGCCATCGCCCACGCCGCCTGGCGCAACGGTATTCCCTATGTGGTTATCCGGGCAATTTCCGATAAGGCGGACGACTCTGCCAGCGTAGCCTATCCCGTCTTTGAGGCAGAGGCCGCCCTGCGCTGCGCCGCTGTAACTATGAAAATGGCAGAAAAATTACGGAGTGCGGGATAGAAATCAGTTTTCTTAAATTCTGAGTTGATTTTCTGCTATTTCACAAATAATAATTGAGAGTATCTGCAATAAAGGCGATTGCGTAGGATTTTTGCAAGTGTTATAATGATGTTGTCCCTTATTATGCAAAAAACATATCAGGAGGTAACAAAATGAAAAAGACACTTTACATTATTCTTGCACTGTGCCTGTTATTTGCGCTGGCTGCCTGTGGCGGCAGTGGCAGCGGTACAGACAACCAGCCCAGCAACGGTATTAACTCCAAGCACGTTCACTGCGTGTGTAACGGCAAGGCTGTGGGCGTTGGCGAGCATACTGCCTGCTCCAACAAAGACGGATGGCTGGAGATCGGCACTGCGGAGGAACTTGCTGACGCAATTGCAACTTCCTCTGAGTCGAAGCCTGCATATGTAGCGCTGACTGCAGATGTTACCGTTGACGGCTATTTGGAGATCTCTGTAGGTACAGCCGTAAACATCTGCCTCAATGGCAAGAAGCTGAATGCGGCTACCAATGTTATTGGTAAGCTGAACATTGCTGACTGCACCGGCAATGGCTCTGTAGTTGGCGACAAGACCTACACCATTCGCACCTACCCCAACGCTGCCATAAATATGTTTGGCGGCACCATCACTACCACCGGCAGCAAGGACGATACACAGCTTGTCGTTTTGGACGGTAATGCCAATGGGGACATGGAACTGGAGGCGGCCGAGTCCGTGTTCACTCTTTACGGCGGTAAGATTCAGGCTGTCGGC
>JAZSKZ010000138.1:0-5692 GCA_045535135.1 Faecousia sp. | reverse complement strand
CCTCCG
Source organism: Faecousia sp. (assembly GCA_045535135.1). Taxonomy (GTDB): domain Bacteria; phylum Bacillota; class Clostridia; order Oscillospirales; family Oscillospiraceae; genus Faecousia. The sequence goes on along the minus strand of JAZSKZ010000138.1, from coordinate 5,686 downwards.
ACTTCCCTGACGGTGCAGCGACCGCATCTGCTCATATACCCGACCCAACAGGGGCACAGAGAAGCTCTCGCCCCCAAACTCCGGTGCTGCGTCCATCAAGGTCGGCTGGCGCAGCGCCTTTCCAATCACCGCCTCCTCGGCGATGGCGGATTTCATATTGTCGTAGCGCAAGGTGCGAATACGGGGCTGCAGTGCCTGCGCCGGTGCCAATTCCACCTTTTCCCGCTGCTTTTTCTCCCGGGCAAGGCGGCGCTTCCACGCCCGCTGTACTTCCATTTTCATAGCCTCCGGGGTAATGCCGGCTTCTTCCGCCACCCGGCCGCTGTAAATTTCCCGCTTGGCAGAGCCGTCCAGTGTGGAGATAAGCTCCGCCGCCTCCTGCACGAAGCGAACCTTCTGCTCGTCTTCCTTCAGGTTGTACTTTTTGCGGATTGCACCCAGCTGATATTCCACCCGATTGGAGGACTCCTCCAGCAAAAGCCGGAAGGCGTCCGGTCCGAATTTGTGGAGAAATTCGTCCGGGTCTTTTGCATTCTTAATTTGCAGAACCTTTACTCGCAGACCCGCCTTTTCCAAAATGGGAATGGCCCGCTGGGTAGCATTCTGACCGGCCTGATCGCCGTCGTAAATGAGAATCACCTGCTCGGCATACCGGGTCAGCAAAGTCGCCTGCTCCTCGGTAAGGCTTGTACCGAGAGATGCCACCGCATTGTCAAAGCCGTACTGATGGAGCGTTACCACATCCACGTTGCCCTCGACCAGAATAATGGCGTTTTCCTTGGTTTTTTTGGCAAGATTCAAGCCGAAAAGATTCTTGCGCTTATTGAAAATCAGTGTTTCCGGAGAGTTTAAGTATTTGGCAGTATCCTTATCGTTTTTCAGGGTGCGACCGCCGAAGGCAATCACATTGCCCCGCACATCGATAATGGGGAACATCAGTCTGTCCCGGAAGCGGTCAAAAATATTGCCGTTTTTCTGGGACTTGGTAAACAGGCCGGAGTCCGTCATTTCCTGCTCCGTATAGCCCTTAGCCCGCATCGCCTTTGCAAGAACATCCCAGCTGTCCGGCGCATAGCCGATGCCGAAGGTGGTCAGCACCGATTTGGAAAGTCCCCGCCCCAAGGCATAGGAAAGCGCCGCCTCGCCCACCGGGGCGTAAAGCTGGCTATAGAAAAACCGGGCAGCCTCTTTATTCAGCGCCCAAAGCCGCTCCTGCTGACGGTACCGACTCTGGTACTGCTCGTCCTCCGGAACCTCCATACCTGAGCGCTTTGCAAGGGAACGGACTGCATCGGGATAGCTCAGACCCTCCAGCTCCATCACGAAATTGATGGCGCCGCCGCCCTTATGGCAGCCGAAGCAGTAGTAAATGCCCTTATCGGGGGCAACAGAAAAAGAGGCAGTTTTCTCCCCGTGGAACGGACAAAGTCCGAACAGGTTGGCTCCGGAGCGCTTGAGTACCACCCGCTGACCTACAACCTCCTCAATGGGATTGCGCGCCAGCAGCTCGTCAATAAACGCCGCAGGAAATGCCATAAAACCGCCTCCTTTCTCAAAAAGCTTTCGTTATTCGAAATATTCCGTGGCTCGGTCGTAGTACAGCTGCGTTTCCTTAATGCACACAGGAATGGAAACTGCCAGCATAATGCCATAGAACACAGGCAGCAGTAAGTACGGGAATGCATTGAGGCAATCATCCACGCCCAAAGGTGCCAGGGAGAACAAAACATTTACGATGGTGAAAATCATATACATCCGGGAGCTTGCCCGGCTGGGAGAATTGGCATATACAAAGCCCATTGCAAAGGTGAATACGGTAAAGAGTATGGTTACCAGTTTCACATTGGCGATTGTGCCCACAGGCAGAGGCTGAATGAGCATATACTGTTTGCCGTCCAACTTTTCGATGCCGGTATAGGAAACCATACCGGGAATAAAGTGCATCAGCAGCGCAATCACCGGCAGGACAATCAGAATGATTTTTACAGCTTTTTCGTGTTTCATGGTATTTACTCCGTTCTCACAGGGATTTGTATCCGTTTAATTTTTTGCCATCTTTGGGCTTTCGCTCCGGGATAAAGTAAGCAACCGCCGCCTGGACAATCAGCAAAATCGGCACACCCACATTGGGGAGCACGCGAATTTGACTGTTTATGAGAATCGGAACGGATGCCAAAGCTGCGCCGGCCAGAGAAATATATACAATCGCTTTTGCCACGCCGTCCTTTTTCCCCACCAAGTAGGTAATAGCCAGACCGCCGGAAAGGCAGGTGAGAAAGCCCGCCAGCACGGTGCCTAACCGAAAAGTGCCCTCGGGCAACAGGGCAAAGTAGGAGCAGGCGCTCATCTTATCCTGCGCCGTATCATATAGCATAACGCTGCCGGGATTTACGGCCATTCCTGCCGCAAGAATAGGCAGCAGCACAAGGAAAATCGTTTTTATCCTTTTTTTGTTCATAATATTGCCTCCCAACGAGAAGATGATTGTTTATTATACCATAGCTTTACCGAATATGCCACCCCATAGGGATAAAAAGTTCGGTATATTTATCCACCGCAAACTTATCGGTCATTCCTGCGATATAATCGCACACCGTGCGGCGCATTCCGTCAAAGGAAATCTGGGGCTGGAAGTCGAGCGGCAGCAGCTCCGGCCGCTCCTCATAGTAGCGGAAAAGCCATTGGAGCATATCCCGGGCCTTGCCCTCCTCCCCTTTTGCCACCGGGTTGCGGTACACCCGCTCAAAGAGGAAGCCTCGCAGATCCAGCAGCGCAGTTTCCACCAAGGGGGACATATGAATATCGTCCCCCTCGCAGGAGTTTTCGATAATATCGCAGACCATGGTATTAATCCGCATACCATGATTCGTACCCAGCACCCGGGCGATGGAGCGGGGTACATCCTCATCCCGCAAAATACCTGCCCGGATGGCATCGTCAATATCGTGGTTTACATAGGCGATCCGGTCGGCAAGGCGTACGATTCTGCCCTCCAAAGTCTCCGGGATTCTGTCCCCGGTATGACCTAAAATGCCCATCCGCACCTCATAAGTAAGGTTCAGTCCTGCGCCACCGTTTTCCAAATAGTCCACAACCCGCAAGCTCTGCTCATTGTGCTGAAATCCCTCGCTGCCCATCACCGCCGCCAGCGCTTTTTCACCGGCGTGGCCGAAGGGGGTATGTCCCAAATCGTGTCCCATAGCGATTGCCTCTGCCAAATCCTCGTTGAGATTCAGCGCCCGGCAAATGGTGCGGGCAATCCGGGAAACCTCCAAGGTGTGGGTCATCCGGGTTCGGTAATGGTCGCCCTCCGGGCGGAGGAAAACTTGGGTTTTGTGCATCAGGCGGCGAAACGCCTTACAGTGGACAATCCGGTCCGTATCCCGCTGATAGCAAGTGCGCACCTCGTCGATGGTCATTTCCTCCGGGCGTACCCGTCCGGCAGATTCGTCGGAAAAGGCTGCCCGCTGACATAAATGTAAATGCTCCTGACGCTCCAGTTCTTCCCGGTATGTCATAGTTTCCTCCTTACTCCACAGGGAACGCCCGGTACTCCATCCCGATTTCCATTCCCTCAATGGTTGCCGCACTCATATCCGTAAGTCTATCTAGGAAAGGCTGGGCCTGCTGACGGGGCAGAAGCAAAGAAAGCTCCACCTCCGAGCCGAACTGGGTGTCCCGAATAATACCGCCAAAGGCTTCCACCTCCAGCTTCACCCGCTCATAGTAGTTGTAGGGGCAGGGCACATACAGCACCGACCACACCCGCTTCATACTCTTTCCTGCCGCATCGATGGCGATTTTTGCCCCCTTCGTGTAGGCACGGACCAGCCCGCCCGCCCCCAAAAGGGTGCCGCCAAAGTAGCGGGTTACCACGCACACCACATTGTAAAGCTGCTCCTTTTGCAGCACCTGCACCATAGGAAGGCCCGCTGTGCCGCCCGGCTCTCCGTCGTCGGAAAACCGCACCGCCCCGTCCCGGATAATATACGCCCAACAGTTGTGGGTGGCATCGTAATGCTTTTTCTTCATCTCCCCGATTTTTTCGAGAGCTTCTTCCTCTGTTTCCACAAGCCAGACTCTGCCGATAAACCGGGATTTCTTTTCTGTAAATTCATCCTCACCGTAGCCGGAGGGTACAAGATATTCGTCCATATCAGTACTCCTTTACGATGTAGGTGCTGAGCCGTCCGTACAAAATGGGGTCCACCACCGCTTCTACGGAGATGCCGTTTTCGGTGTATTCCACATTTTTCACCTGCGCCGAGGAATGGAGGGTATCGATGAGCGAACCCTGACTGTAGGGAATGAGCAGCGCCAAATGGTGCAGACTGTGCCCCAAGGCATTTTCGATTGCCTTGCGAAGGGCATCCATTCCCACGCCCAGCTTGGCGGAGATTTTCACCACATCCTGCCCTACGGGAATGTCCTCCGGGCTTACCAAATCCGCCTTATTGTAGCAGGAGAGCACCGGGGTTTCCGGCTTGGCAAGCTTGGAAATCAGGCTCTCCACCACCCGGATATGGTCCTCCCGGTCCGGGTCGGCTGCATCAATTACATGAAGCAGCAAATCTGCATACTCGAGCTCCTCCAGTGTCGCCCGGAAGGCATCCACCAAATGGTGAGGAAGCTTTGCGATAAACCCGACGGTATCCGAGAGAATTACATCCAAATTATCAGAAACGGTAAGAAGCCGGGAGGTGGTATCCAGCGTATCAAAAAGCCTGTTGTTAGCCGGAATCCCCGCCCCGGTGAGCTGATTGAGGAGTGTAGATTTTCCTGCGTTGGTGTAGCCGACAATGGCCACCACCGGCACGGAATTTTTCTGCCGCTGCCGTCTTTGCACCTGCCGCACCTGCCGCACCTGCTCCAGCTCTGTTTGCAGCCGGGAGATCCGCTCCCGGATATGCCGCCGGTCAGACTCTAACTTGGTTTCGCCGGGACCTCGGGTGCCGGTGCCGCCGCCCTGCCGGGACAGACTCTTGCCCATACCGGAAAGCCGGGGCAGCAAGTACTTGTACTGAGCAAGTTCTACCTGCAGCCGGCCCTCTTTTGTCTTTGCCCGCTGGGCAAAGATATCCAGGATCAGCGCGCTTCTGTCCAGAACGGTAACGCCCAAAATCTCCTCCAGCGCCCGGATATGGCCGGGAGATAGCTCGTTGTCAAAGACCACCATGGTAGCCTCGGTAAACTCGGCAAGCATACGCACTTCCTCTGCTTTTCCCTCGCCGATAAAGCTGTGGGAGTCCGGGGTATGGCGTTTTTGCAGGATCTTACCGGTACAGAAGCCGCCGGCGGTTTCCAGCAATGCCTCCAATTCCTCCAGAGTTTCGTCCGTAGCGGTCTGGGCCTTTGTAAAGCAGTCCGCGTCCAGTCCTACCAGAACTGCCCGCTCCTGCTTTTGCTCAAATGTTGATTCCATTTAATTCCTCCGTAGATTCATTACCCTGTATTATACCACAAACCCCACCATAAAAACAATAGAAAATACAAAAATCCGCACTGAAGTCGGATCGTAGCCATGTCGTTCTGTGAGCCAAGGAGTTGTAGTTAACACTTGTCTTCCTAAGACCGCTTGGCCTCCGACTTAATGTTGATTCCATTTAATTCCTCCGTAGATTCATTACCCTGTATTATACCACAAACCCCACCATAAAAACAATAGAAAATACAAAAATCCGCACTG
>JAZSKZ010000038.1:0-2876 GCA_045535135.1 Faecousia sp. | reverse complement strand
ACCTACATCTTAAATTCCCGGGATATGTGCATGATCGACCATCTGCAGGATCTGATGGATGTGGGGGTGGACTGCATCAAGATCGAGGGCCGGGCCAAGAGCGCCTACTATGCCGCCATCGTCACCGGTGCCTACCGCCATGTGATCGATGACCTGTACGCAGGCCGTCCCGTGGATCCTGTCTGGCGGGATGAGGTGGAGCATGTTTCCCACCGGATCTACTCCACCGGCTTCTACTACGGTGAACCGGGCCAGTATGTGGAAAATTCCCGGTACATCCGGGAGTGGCAGATCGTTGCCAAGGTGGATTCCTGCGATGAAAACGGCATCGCCACCTGCAGTCTTAACAACAAATTCCGTGTTGGAGATGCTCTGGAGGTCGTAGGCCCCGACCTGCGCCCCTTCCCTATCGTTGCCGGCAACATTCACGACCTGGAAGGAAACGTCCTGGAAGAGCCCAGAACGCCCCAGATGCAGTTCACCATGGAGCTGCCCAAGCAGGTCCCCCCCATGAGCATGATCCGCAGAGCTGTGGACCTGTCCGCGAAGTAAGGTGATGCTATGCAAGTCCGCAGATTCTCCTCCGGCGACCGCTCCGGTCAGGATCCCGAATGGTACTGGAAAGCAGGACTCCACGACGCAAAAGTGATTCGTGTGGATCAACTGGTACACGATCATGACTATCGGCTGGCAGTTCCCCACAGGAACAGCCTGGTAATTCATTTGAATGCTTCCGGAGCATTGTTCGATACCAAAGTTACGGCCATTGTACTAAAGAACTACAAGATCCTCCGGGATGATTCTGCTCTGGGTGGATACCCGGACTGCGGCATCGCCGGCTGTTACTGGATGCAGGATGTACTTTCCTGGGAAAACGGAAAATTCAAACTGGAAATCATCCTTTTGGGAGAAGATGATTTTCGGTTTGATGTCCAGTTTGATGAGGCAACCGTGTACCGAAAATAACGGAAAGCACTGGTTTTACCTCGTGCTTTCTTTGTCTCAGAATTTCCAGAATTTGCCTGGTATAAATAAGTAAACTATCATTGGAGATGTGTTTATGAATAAATTTTTAAGTGTTGCCCAGGTCATCGCCCCGATTCTGACGGCTGTTGCATTGGGTATTATTGCCCGCCGCAAGGAAATTGTCACAGCCCAGGATGTCCGGGGCCTGCAGCAGTTTGTGATGAAATTTGGTCTGCCCTGTGTCATTTTTGCTATGTGGGCGAGCTTCCGTGTAAATTCTACCTTTAAGCGCTACAGTAAGCAGTTTTCCTCCCGGCGTATTACCGGCGCAGATGCCGCCCGGAGAGTCCTTGCCCACAACGGCGTGGTCGGTGTGCAAATCCAGCGGGTCTCCGGCAATCTGACCGACCATTACGACCCCAGAACCAATGTGATTCGCCTGTCTGACAGCGTGTACGACAGCACATCCACCGCCGCCATCGGCGTTGCCTGCCACGAAGCCGGCCACGCAGTGCAGTACGCAAAGGATTATGCCCCCATTAAGCTGCGGGCAGCCATTATTCCCGTTACAAACATCGGCTCGATGCTGGCGATGCCGCTGATTCTCATCGGCATTCTCTTTACCGCCGGCGGCGCCGTATCTTCCGGCTTTGTGTATGCCGGTATCGCCTGCTTCGGTCTGTCTGCGGTATTTCAGCTCATTACCCTGCCTGTGGAATTTAACGCCAGCCGGCGGGCTCTTGCCGCCATTAACGATGCAAATCTTCTTACCGATGCAGAGCGGGTGGGTGCACAGCGCACTCTCACCGCTGCCGCTATGACCTATGTTGCGGCGCTGGCGGTTTCCCTCGCCCAGCTACTGCGGCTTGTATTGCTCTTCGGTGGGCGCAGCCGAGACGATTAAATCAATAAAAAATCCGCTTCGGACTTGACTTTCGAAGCGGCTTTTATTATACTCTTACAGTGTGAAAAGTATGAAAAATACGATTAGGAGGATACCCTATGGCCGGAGGCAAACACATACTGGGCAAAACCAATGCCCGACGGGTGTTCGGCACTGCCAGAGTCGGTGAACGAGGGCAGATTGTCATCCCAAAAGAGGCCCGGGAGCTGTTTAAAATCAAGCCCGGAGATACCCTGCTTATTTTGGGCGAAGAAGATACGGGGCTGATTGTTTCCCGTCCCGAAGTCCTTTCCGACTTGGCGAGCCGTATGTTTGATACCGTAAAGAAAGAGGAGAAATAAATGGAAGAAATTCTTGATATGTATGGCGCACTGGGCGTTAGTCCCACAGTATACGCCTATGGAGAAAAAGCGCTGGAAAAGCTTCAGGAGCGCTTCGCCGCAATCGACAAAATTGCGGAATATAACCAGTCCAAGGTCATTGCCGCTATGCAGAAAAACCGGGTGTCTGCCGCCTGCTTTGCCGGCACAACCGGCTACGGCTACGATGATTTAGGCAGAGATAATTTGGAGCGGGTTTATGCCGATGTGTTCCACACCGAAGCCGCCCTTGTTCGCCCCCAAATTACCTGCGGCACCCACGCACTTACGGTTGCCCTGTCTGCAAATCTTCTACCGGGAGATGAGCTTCTCTCCCCTGTTGGTTTGCCCTACGATACGCTGCAGGAGGTCATCGGTATTCGGGAAAGTCCCTGTTCCCTGAAGGAATATGGCGTTTCCTATCGGCAGGTCGATTTGCTGTCCGACGGCACTTTCGATTATGAAAATATCCGCAAAGCAATCAATGAAAAGACAAAGCTCATTACTATTCAGCGCTCCAAGGGCTACGCCACCCGCCCCACCTTCTCTGTTACCCAAATCGGCGAACTGATTGCCTTTGTGAAGGCAATAAAGCCTGATGTCATCTGTATGGTGGATAACTGCTACGGCGAGTTCGTGGAGACAAT
>JAZSKZ010000158.1:0-4069 GCA_045535135.1 Faecousia sp. | reverse complement strand
AGTCTTCATCCTGCTGATAAAGCTGCTCCATAATGATATTATTGACGGCTTCCAGTTCCTTTTCATCTTCAATGGCGCAAAGAAGGGGCTCGCCGTCCTCATCTTCGGTGGATTTGAGCACGGAAACCTCAGGAATGGCTTCCTCCTCGCTTCCTGCCAAAATGACTGCCAGATAAGAGCTTCCACCGTACTCCACGGTTGTGAGCACCTCCAGCTCATATTCTGTGCCGTCTTCGTCCATAATGGTCATAAAATCGGAACCGTATCTGTCTGACATAGTTCTGCCCCCCGGTTATTATTTTTCTAAATCTATTTTAACCGATAACAGGTGAAAAAGCAAGGGAAAATTCAGGACAGAAAGTTTTCCAGCAGGGAAGTAAGCTGCTCCTCGCTTTCAATGGGAATACCCTCAAGCAGTGCCTGCTGCTCCGCATAAGGATATGCGGAAATCGGGAAGGGGTAGACTTGTAACGGGGCGGAGCTGCCTTTCCGAAACAATGCAAGCTTGCCGCCTGAGATTCCCAAATACAGGGAAAGAACCAAAAGCGGCAGAAGCGTTTTAAATATTTTCATAATTTCCTCTCCTCACAGGGGCAGTTTTCCCGGAAATTTATGAAATATTAAAAAATTGGGTCTTTCGTTTTTTATTGGGGTATGCTATAATCATATGAACGATGGTATGCCTATATACCATTTAATAGAAAGAATAATGCTTTGCCGGCTTTCTATAGGGAGGTACCAAAATGTTTGGAAAGAAGAATCACGCCCAACAGCGCCAGGACTGGAAACCCCACTGGGCACTGCAAATTTTGCAGAAGCTGTGGTTGGCGTCTTTTTCTGTAATAAAAATTGTTGCGGGCGCTGCAGCAACGGTGCTGTTGATTTGCGGTGTTTGCGCCTTTGTGTTTGTTGGTATTATGGGCGATTATCTGGAATCGGACATTTTACCGGAGGCCGATTACAGTTTGGATGATTATACACTGGATCTGACTTCCTTCCTATACTATGTGGATCAAAACGGCGATATTCAAACCCTGCAAAAGGTTTACTCTTCCAACAGCCGGGAATGGGCAGATTTGGAGGAGATTCCCAAGGAACTGATTTATGCTACCGTGGCCATTGAGGACAAGCGATTCTTTGAGCATCAGGGTGTAGACTGGTTTACCACCATAAAAGCCTGCGCTGGTATGTTCTTCGGCGGCTCAACAGTAGGTGGCTCATCCCTGACCCAGCAGCTCATTAAGAACCTGACGGGAGAAAACAGCATAACGGTTCAGCGTAAAGTGATGGAGATATTCCGAGCGGTCTGCGTGGAAAAATCCAGCACAAAAGATACCATTATAGAGCTATACCTCAATACGATCTATATGGGCAACCGGATATCCGGTGTCCGCAGTGCGGCAGAATACTATTTCGGCAAGGAGCTGGAATCCCTTACGACTGCCGAATGCGCCAGCTTAATCAGTATCACCAATAACCCCTCTATTTTTGACCCTTATCGGAAGGCCTTTAAGGATGGCGGTAAATCCGGTGCGGAGCGCAACCGGGAGCGTCAGGAAATCGTGCTCAAGGAAATGTGCAACCAAGGCTGGATTTCCAGGGAGGAATATGAAGCGGCATTAGCCCAGGAGATGGTGTTTGAGTCCGGCGTATCCCTTGAGGAGCGGATTAACACCTGCCCCAACGAGGCGTGTTTGTACCGGGATGTGGGCGGCAATTTCAGAAAAGACGGCGATAAGTACTACTGTCCGAAGTGCGGCATCGAGGTTAATTTGGCACAGGTATCCAGTCAGGGCGTTTATTCCTGGTTTACTGAGTGCGCAATTCGCGATTTTGCCAAGGCTTTGGCGAAGCGGGCCGGCGCAGCGTGGAACGATGCCACCAAGGCCCTTTATATGAATCAAATCCAGCGTGGCGGCTTCCACATCTACACCACAATGGATCCCTATGTGCAGACGCAGGTGGACGAGATTTACGGCAATCTTAACTATATTCCCGAAACCCGGTCCGGCCAGCAGCTCCAGTCTGCTATTGTGGTGATTGATAACCGCACCGGCGATGTAGTTGGTTATGCCGGCGGCGTGGGCGAAAAGACGGTATATGACGGACTGAACCGTGCGGAGACGGCACTTCAGACCGGCTCGGCAATTAAGCCCCTTTCCATTTATGCACCGGCTTTTGAGATGGGCGCGATTAATCCTGCCACCATCGTCTATGACTTGCCTCTGCAGTATAACGAAACCGGTGTATGGCCCAATAACGATAACCGGAAATTCTCCTATACCCGTACTATCTACAATGCGGTGGAGGACTCCATTAACGGCGCTGCCACCAATGTGCTGGACAGCATCGGTGTCAGTTACTCCTTCGAGTACGCAAAATATAAATTCGGTCTTTCCACACTGGTGGAAAGCAATGTCCTCAGCGACGGTCGCGTCCAGTCTGACAAGGACTATGCACCTTTGGCTATGGGTGCCCAGACCAAGGGCGTAACCGTGCGGGATATAGCAACCGCTTATGCTACTTTTGCAAATAACGGTATATACCGGGAGAGCCGCACTTTTACCAAGGTTTATGACAGTAACGGCAAGATTGTGATGGATAATGAAAAGAAGGAAGAGAGAGTCCTTGGCCCCAAAACCATCAACTATCTGAATTACTGCCTGGTAAATGCTGTAAAGAACGGTACCGGCTCCACAGCGTACTTTGAAGGTACGGAAATCGGCGGCAAGACCGGTACAACCTCCAGTAAGCGTGATCGCTGGTTCTGCGGCTACACCGGCTACTATACTGCTGCCGTATGGTGCGGCTTTGACCAGCCGGAGGTTATCACACTGAAAAATGGCTCTTATAACCCTGCTTCTTATATGTGGAAGAAGGTTATGCAGCCGCTCCACAAGAACTACGAGAACAAGCCACTCTACTCCTTGGAGGAAATGGTGGAGATTGCTGTATGTAAGGACAGCGGTAAGCTGGCCGGTGAGGCATGTATTAACGATGTACGGACCACGGATAAGTTCAGCCGTGTGGAAACCATTTATGTCTATCCCGAAGATGTACCCGTGGAAACCTGCGACAAGCATATTATGATGGATGTTTGCCAGGGCGGTGATGGCGTTGCCAATCCCTACTGCTATTTGTTCTCTGCTGTTGAGAACTTGACTCCCGAAAGCGGCTATGTACCCACCACCGTACTCCAAAGAGGACTTGTGAAGCTGACCCAGAAAGAAATCAATGTAATTAACAAGACCATCTTCTATCAGCTTTGGCCGGAATTCTGGGGTAACAGCTATGTATATCAGGTGGATGAAAGTGGAGAGGGCGTGCCCTTCAAGGGATTCCAGGCGATTATTCCCGAAATTCCCATCGACCCCACTGCCTTTACCACCGCGGCACCCACCACCGTGCCGGAAACAACGGTGCTGCCGGAACTGTGGGAAAATGAAGAGCCCTGCAAGTACTGCACGGTGCACAACCGTCAGGCATGGGAGGACTATCTCCTGTATGGGCCTGCACTGCCCGACCCTTCTGATCCCACTGAGCCTACCGATCCGGTAGCTGACCCGGAGCAGGGTGGCGCTTGGTGGAACTGATAAGGAGAGAGCTATGATTTGGATTTCCGATTCCTGGAAAGATTATGAGGTGCTGGATACCTCCGCCGGTGAGCGGCTGGAACGCTGGGGCAAGTACCTTTTGGTACGCCCCGACCCGCAGGTCATCTGGAACACACCCCATAGCCACCCCGGCTGGAAAAACTATGATGCCCGCTACCTCCGCTCTTCCACAGGCGGCGGCAAGTGGAGCGACCATAACCTGCCGGAGCGGTGGCAAATCCGCTATAAGGATTACCTTACTTTTAATGTAAAGCCGATGAACTTTAAGCACACCGGCGTCTTCCCCGAGCAGGCTGCCAACTGGGATTTTATTCGTGAGAAAGTAGCAAATGCGGGAAGACCGGTGCGGGTGCTGAATCTCTTTGCCTATTCCGGCGGGGCCACCTTGGCGGCGGGGGCCGGGGGGGCAGAGGGGTTCCATGTGGACGCTTCCACGGGAATGGGCCAGGGGGGGA
>JAZSKZ010000140.1:0-7425 GCA_045535135.1 Faecousia sp. | reverse complement strand
CATCAGCTTGAAGTCCACTTCCACGCCGGTGGACTTGCCGATCCAGTTGCGCTGGATCTCCTTGGTGGATTCCGGCCAGTCGATCTCGTTCAGACCGTCCAGCAGCTTTTCTGCAAAAGCGGGCTGGTCGATGACCCACTGCATCATATTCTTCTTTACAACAGGATAGCCGCCACGCTCGGACTTACCGTCAATAACCTCGTCGTTAGACAGCACCGTACCCAGCTCCTCGCACCAGTTAACGGGCATTTCGATCCGCTTGGCGTAGCCTTCCTCGTAGAGTTTTTTGAAAATCCACTGGGTCCACTTGTAGAACTCCGGGTCGGAGGTTGCTACCATCTTGGACCAGTCATAGTCAAAGCCCAGCTCGGTGAGTTGCTTGGAAAAGGTCTTGATATTCTCCTGAGTAAAGCCATTGGGGTGGTTACCGGTGCTGACCGCATACTGCTCCGCAGGCAGACCGAAGGAGTCATAACCCATAGGGTGCAGTACATTATAGCCCTGCATCCGCTTCATACGGGACATAATGTCCGTTGCGGTATAGCCTTCGGGGTGGCCTGCGTGCAGACCCACACCGGAGGGGTACGGGAACATATCCAGCACATAGTATTTGGGCTTGGAAAAGTCCCATACATCGGTGTGGAAGGTGTCATTTGCCTGCCAGTACTCCTGCCATTTCTTCTCAATCTTTCCGTGTTCGTAAATCATTAGAACGCTCTCCCTTTTTACATCGTATCGCCGATGATAATATCTGTTAAATCCACATTCTCCGCATCTGCCCACAGGCGCTCCAGGTCATAAAATTCCCGGGCCTCCTCGGTAAATACGTGCACAACGATTGCGCCAAAGTCCAGAAGCTCCCAAGTGTTTCCCCGGTGGCCTTCCCGACCCAGCTTGTTTTCGCCCAGCTTTTCCAAAGTATCCTCTGCGATGTCGCACAGCGTCCGCACATGGGTGTTGGAGGTGCCGGTGCAGATAATGAAATAATCTGCCAGAGTAGATACCCGGTCAATCTTCAGAAGCCGGATCTGCATACCCTTCTTGCTGTCCAGCATTTTGGTTACTTCATAAGCGATCTCTTTTGTTGTCATAACTATTATTCCTTTCCTTCCAAGTCTGCCAGCGCCTGCACAGAGGCAGGAGAAATGGTTTTTCCTTCGCTTTTGAGCAGGTCGAGGGTCATTTTAAGACCCAGCACCATTGCGCTGTCTAAATCTGTAAATGCAGCCTCCCGAAGCTTTTCCACGCCGGGAAACGCCCGGTTCGGCTCCATATAGTCTGCCACATAAATGATTTTTTCCAAAGTGTTCATTTTTGCTTTGCCTGTGGTATGGCTGCAAATTGCAGATACCACACGGGGATTTTCCCCAAAAATCCGTTCCGCCACCAAGCTGCCTGTAAGGGCGTGGAGGGTTTTGGGATTTTGGATGGCAAAGTCGTCAAGGACTACCCCGTATTCCCTGCAAAGAGTCAGCTGCAGGGGGCCGTCCAGCGCCTTTGTGATGTCGTGAAGCAGCGCCGCCCGGGCCGCATCGGGTTCGTCTGCGCCCCACTGCTTTGCCAGCTTCACTGCCGTATCCCGGCAGCCGAGCACATGGGCTACCCGGTTTGGCTTTAACAGGCTCACGACTACCTCTTCCAGTTGGGAAATGGGTAGATTTTCATAATCCCGGTCTAATCCGTAAAGACCGCTTCTTTCAATATAGCGAAGCACAGGCTCTGCCAAGAATGGCTTTGCGCTGCGGAAAATCAGCAGCCGCCGCAGTTGGGTGGAGGAAATTTCCAGTACCGGGTTTTGCAGCACCTCTACCCGGATACCTCTGCCCTTCAGATGGTCAGCATAGGCAGAAATCTGCGCCCTCTCTCCCCTGTCGCCCCGGTGGAATACCGCTACCGTTACCAGCGGCAGGAACAAATCCGCCTCTTTCCAAGACTCCACGGTGAGGAACATATCCGTTCCCATAAGCAGCACCAGCTCCTGCCCCGGGTGTTTTTCCCGAAGGGAGAGTACCGTTTGGTACGTGTAGCTTGCGCCCCCTCGCTGCAGCTCCATATTGGAAACCTCCACATCCATATGGGATGCGGCAAGGCTTACCATCTGCAGCCGCTGCGCCGGAGAGGGCGACCCCTGCGGAATCTCCTTATGGGGAGATATGTAGGAGGGAATCATATAAAGCTTTTTAAGACCCAATGCCTTCCAGGCATAATCAGCCGCCTGGGTATGTCCCAGGTGGGGTGGATTATAGGTGCCTCCAAAAATGCCGATTCTCTCCATTATGCTCCCCCTAACCATTAATCAGCTTCCCGCAGTTTTTTCTCCCTTGCCCGCTCAATGGCGTTGTCAATCGCCATTTGACGGAAGTACTCGTTGCGTGCTTCTCTCTGTTTTTTAGCCGCCTGACGGCGTGCCTGTGCGCTTTTCCGCACGGGGTTTAATTTAGATACGGGAACTTCCTTCCGCTTTGCGCGGCCGGTTTGATTCCGCTGGGCCTGCAGCTTTTCGCTCAGGCGATAAATAATGAATTTCGTGCCGATGACACCTACGCCCTCGGCGCCTGTTGCGGCGCAAAGCTCGTCGCAGACCTCCCGGGGGGTCATCATTGCGCCCTCCAAAACCTTGCCTTTTACCAGCTCTCTGGCTTCCAGCTGGTTTTCTGCCTCTGCAATGAGGGCATTGGTAATTCCGCCCTTGCCTACCATCAGGGTGGTATCCAAGGCGGTTGCCTGACTTCTCAGCTCGGCTCGCTCCTTACTCGTCAGCATAGCCTGCCTCCTTTAACTTGGTATAAAACAATTTCAGTGCGTTTGCCCGGTGGGAAACCTCGTTCTTTTCCTCGGGCGACAGCTCCGCCGTGGTTTTCCCTAAAGGCGGATAGTAGAAAATGGGGTCATAGCCGAAGCCGTTCTCTCCGGCAGGCGCTCTGGTCAGCTCACCGTGGATTTCGCCCCGGGCCTGAATCACCTTGCCCTCGGGAGTAACCATCGTGATGACACTGACGAACTGGGCCTGACGCTGACCGTCCGGCACATGCTCGGTATTTTTCAGCAGCAGCTCCAATCTGCCCCAATCATCTAAACTTTCGTCAAAGCCATAGCGGGCGGAATATACACCCGGCTCGCCGTTTAAGGCATCTACCGCAATACCGGAATCGTCCGCCAAGGCGGGAAGCCCGGTAGCCTTCATAACCGCCTCTGCTTTAATAAAGGAGTTTTCTTCAAAGGTTGTGCCGGTTTCCTCTACATCGATATCCACACCCAGCTCGGACTGGAGCACCAGCTCCATATGAAACTTCTCTGTAATCTTGCTGATTTCCCGGAGCTTATGAATATTCTTGCTTGCTAATACGACTTTCATAACAACGCCTCCACAAAAGCTTCCGCTTCAAAAGGCATCAGGTCATCTGCCTGTTCGCCTACGCCTACAAATTTTACAGGAATTTGCAGGGCGTCCGCCACCGCAATGACAATACCGCCCTTGGCAGTACCATCAAGCTTTGTCAGTGCAACGGCTGTTACACCGGCGATTTCCTTAAACTGCTTTGCCTGAATCAGACCGTTCTGGCCCGTAGTACCGTCCAGCACCAAAAGAACCTCTTTTGCGGCATCGGGCAGCTCCCGCTCCACAATCCGGCTGATTTTGTTCAGCTCGTTCATCAGGTTTTGCTTATTGTGCAGTCGTCCGGCGGTGTCAATGAGAATCACATCTGCATTTTTTGCCTTGGCGGAACGAATGCCGTCGAAAACCACAGATGCCGGGTCTGCACCCTCGTTTTGCCGGACAATGGCGGCACCGGAGCGCTCTGCCCAAATCTCCAGTTGGTCTGCGGCGGCGGCACGGAAGGTATCTCCCGCCACCATCAGCACCTCTTTCCCCTGCTTTTTCAGCTGGGTGGCAATTTTGCCGATGGTAGTGGTTTTTCCCACGCCGTTCACGCCGATAACAAGAACCACAGAGGGGGTTGTGGAAAGATTCAGCTGCGCGCTTCCCACATTTAACATTTCCACCAAAATCGCTTTAAGTGCGGTTCTGGCTTCCTCCGTGGTCTTTAAGTGCTGCTCACGAACTGCTTTTCGCAGTCTGTCCGTAGCTTTTACTGCGGTATCCACACCCAAGTCAGCCAAAATCAGGCTCTCCTCCAGCTCATCGTAGAAATCATCGTCGATTTCCCCAAAGCCGGAAAATATGCTGCCTAAGGTATCACTCAAAGCATTTCTGGTTTTGGTAAGGCCTGCCTTGATTTTATCAAAAAAACCCATTTTGTTGCTCCTTTTACTCCATTATGCCCAGCTGCTGCTCCATTTGGTTCAAATCCAGCCGCAAAAGCTTGGAAATACCCTGCTCCTGCATGGTAACTCCGTAAAGCACATCGGAAGCCTCCATCGTGCCGCGGCGGTGGGTAATGACGATAAACTGGGTCTTAAGGCTCAGGTTACGCAGATAGTTTGCAAAACGCTCCACATTTCGGTCGTCCAATGCAGCATCAATTTCGTCCAGCATACAGAACGGTGTGGGTCGGACCTTCAGAATTGCAAAATACAGCGCAATTGCCACAAATGCCTTTTCGCCGCCGGAAAGAAGGGTAATGGTCTTGAGCTGCTTTCCGGGAGGCTGTACCCGAATTTCGATGCCGCAGGTCAGCGGCTCCTCCGGGTCTTCCAGCACAAGCTCGCCCTTGCCGCCACCGAACATCTCTTCAAAGGTCTGACCGAAGTACTCGTTCATCTTCTTGAATTCGGTTACAAAAATGGAGGTCATCTCCTGCGTGATTTCCCGGATAATTCCCTCAAGCTCCCGCTTAGAGCCAAGCACATCGTCCCGCTGCTCCGCAAGGTAGGTATAGCGCTCGTTAATACGGGCGTACTCCTCAATGGCGCCAAGATTGGGCGTGCCCAAGGCGGAAATCTTCCGCTTCAGCTCTACAATCAGCCGGCTTGCGGCGGTAACGGACTCAATTTCGCCCTTTCGCTCCTGGGCAGTGCCGGGAGTCAGGCCGTAGCTGTCCCACAATTTATCGATAATGGTCTTTTCTTCCAGGTCTGCCTTTTCCTTTTTGCCCTGCAGAAGGACGCAGGCCTTTTCCATATTCACAATGGACTTGTTAAGCTCTGCCAGCTCACCCTCACAGCGGGAACGGCTCTGCTCCGTAAGGGCATAACCGTCCCGGGCTTTCTGCATATCTGCCTGTGCGGCAGCCAGCTCCTGCTCGTTTTCTTGAAGACGGGCTTCGGTGGCAGTAATCTCTTCCTCCAAGCGGCGGTTATCTGCCAAAATCAGGTCGATATCCTGCTGCTTTCTGTTCTTGTCACCCTGAGCGGCGGCATACAGCACACGCAGGTCGGCAATGTGATTCTGGGCAGTCAGCCGCTCCGCTTCCAGCGCCGCACGCTGGGTGCGCAGCTCCTGCATAGCGTCAGTAATTTTAGCCACAGAGCTGTCCGCATCCTGCTGCGTGCCCTCCAGCGCCTTCAGCATAGACTGGGTTTCCGTCAGCTGCTTTGCGTACAAGGACAGGGTCGCCCGCAGTGCGGCGCACTGTTCCCGGTCGCTCTGCTCCCGCTGAGAAAGACCGTCCAGCTCCCGTGCTGTGGCGGCGGCAGCATCGCAAATGGCCTGCAGCCAGATTTCGTACTGCTTTTCCCGTCCCTCCTGAGAGAGCACTTCCTTTTCTGCCTCTATCCGTTCCTCACGGGCGGTAGCAAGCTGGTATTCCACCTGATCTGCTGCCCGCTGGGCTTCTGTGAATTTCTCCTCCAGCTGGGAGAGCTCTTCGCTAAGCTTCTTTTCCTGCTCGGTAAGCTTACTAAGCTCATTTGCCCGGCTCAAAATACCGGCCTCACGGCTGACAGAGCCGCCGGTCATAGAGCCGCCGGGATTAATGACCTGACCGTCAAGGGTTACAATCTTAAAGCGATTGCCGTATTTCTTTGCCATAGAGAGGGCATTGTCAATCTCCCGTACAATAACGATTCTGCCGATCAGATTCTCCACAATGCTCTCGTATTTTCCATCGCAGCTTACAAGCTGGGAGGCAATACCCACAAAGCCGGGGCAGTTTTCAATTCCCGCCTCACTCAGGCGCTTGCCCTTAATGATGGACAGGGGCAAGAATGTTGCTCTGCCGCCGGAAATCCGCTTCAGGTACGCAATGCAGCTTTTGCCGTCCTGCTCGGTATCCACAACAATCTGCTGCATACCTGCGCCCAACGCAATCTCGATTGCCACCGTGTAGCTGTCTTCCGTGTGAATCAGCTGGGAAACAGGGCCGTGGACATTTCTGAGTCCGCCCCGCTTTGCTTCCTGCATTACCAAACGCACGGACTTTTGATAGCCCTCAAAATCCGCCTCCATCGCCCGGAATACCCGTACCTTTGCCTGCACGGATTCCAAATTGCTATGGAGATTCTGCACCTGAGAAGCCAGTTCGTCCCGGCGCTTTGCCCGGGTTTCCTGACGGAGGGTATAGCCGGAAATGGTATTATTCAGCGCCGTAACATTCTCTCTTGCCGCGCCCAGCGCCTTGCGGCACTCATTTAAGTCGGCAAGGGCGGCATTCTCCCGCTCTTTTCCCATTTCCAGATCGGCACGGAGCTGGGCACTGCGGGCATCCGTTTCGCCCAAACCGCTTTCCATACTCCGCAGGTCTGCCTCACCGGCGGCAATCTCGGTAGTGATTTTTGCCTCGGTTGCCCGAAGCTCCATAAACTGACGGGTAATGCCTTGGGCATTGGCGGTCATTACGGTCAACTCCTGCTGGAGTGCAGCAATGGCGCTGTCCTTTTCCCCGACAGTCTTTTCAATCTCCTCAATGCGGGCGGCAGACTGGGCAATTTGCGTTTCAATGCCGCTGCTGCGGTCCTGCTGACCCTGCAAATCCTCCTGATTGCGGCGGATATTGGCATCGTTATTTTCCACACTGCCCCGCAGCAGTGCCAGCTGGCCTTCCATCTGCTGACGGACACCCTCCAGCATACTCAGCTTAATCCGCTGATTTTCCACATTCTCATTTTCCTGACGGAGGGCATTGCTCAGCTGCTCCGATTGGGCATAAAGCTTATTCAGGTCCTCGTGGGTCTGCTCCAAAACAAAGCTGGCAGAGGCATAGTCCTCCTGTGCCTTCTTTGCCTCGGCGGACAGCTTTTCCAGTCTGTCCAGCCATACGGCAATTTCAACGCCTTCCAGCTGGTCCTTCAGCTCCAAGAATTTTTTTGCTTTTTCAGACTGTACACGCAAAGGCTCCAGCTGCAGCTCCAGCTCGGAAACCTTATCGCCGATGCGGAGCAGGTTATCCTCTGTGCCTGCCAGCTTCCGCTCCGTTTCCTCCTTGCGGTGGCGGTACTTGGAAATACCGGCAGCCTCTTCGAAAATCTCACGGCGGTCTGCGCTCTTGAGGGACAGAATCTCATCAATTCTACCCTGACCGATGT
>JAZSKZ010000033.1:0-6453 GCA_045535135.1 Faecousia sp. | reverse complement strand
ATGATTCCCCTGGTTGGCGACGTGAAGGAACTGAAGTACGTCAAGTCCGTGGTTGTCAAGACCGCTGATGCTGTCATCGCCGAGTCCGGCGTTGAGCTGAAGTACGAAGTCGGCACCATGATCGAGATTCCGCGTGCCTGCCTGACCGCTGACGAAGTGGCTTCCGAGGCCGAGTTCTTCTGCTTCGGCACCAACGACCTGACTCAGATGACCTTCGGCTTCTCTCGTGACGACGCGGGCAAGTTCCTGAACGCCTACTACGAGGCCAAGATCTACGAGAACGATCCCTTCGCCAAGCTGGATCAGAATGGCGTTGGCAAGCTGATGGAGATGGCCATCACCAAGGGCAAGGCTTCTGGCAAGAACTTGCACTACGGTATCTGCGGCGAGCACGGCGGCGACCCCGTCTCCGTTGAGTTCTGCCACAAGATTGGCCTTGACTATGTTTCCTGCTCTCCCTTCCGTGTACCCATCGCCCGCCTTGCCGCCGCTCAGGCTGCTATCAAGGGTTAATTGCTAACAATAAAACTGCCTTCTTCGGAAGGCAGTTTTTTGTTAGCAGCGATATAAATCCCTTACGGGATTTTCGATATTTCCCGTTGGGAATCGATATGTACTTCACACTCGATATGCCTGCGGGCGTGGAGGATTTATATCATATCGAATGGCGAAGCCATATATCGATTTTGCGCCGCAAAAATATCGAGCCGCAAGGCGTATCGACAAAATCGCCACCCGCTTGGGTGGCGATTTTTGCAATAATTATCTTATTTCTTAGGATAGGGTGTCTTTTGGTCAGTTAATCCAAGAAGATAATCGACACTAACGTGATAGAACTGAGCCAAGGCAACTAAAACTTGCGGTGGAATCATACGTTCTCCGCATTCATAATAAGCATAGGTCCTCTGTGGAATATTGATTTGTTCTCCAAGTTCTGCCTGCGTTAGGTCAGCATCTTCTCTTAAATTGCGAATTCTATCATATTTTTTAGCCATTTATATCACCAACAACACTATACAATAGAACGAATTGTTCTATTGATATTTTGAATGTTTTGTTCTAAAATATTCGTATTACAAAGAGCTGATAGCGATGCAGAGGAGTATTTTATGGACGAATTTGGCTGTGATTACGAGTGCAGAACGGTTGGTGAAAGTATTGTCAAATATAACATTCCCGATGATTGGAGCGCTGAATTTGATGCCTATGATGATGTATATCCCGTTATTTGCGTACAAGTAGATGAAATTCGCAAGGCTCCTGCCATAATGGATTTGAAGCTCAGGGCTGTGGAGAATGAGGATGATGAATACGCAGGATGTATGGTACTCACAAATCAAAAGAGCATCGCATTCAAGATTGATTATATGAGCGACTTAATCAGGGCAATGGAACCAAAAAACGAAACAGCTCTTTGCTCCCTCTTTTGTGTATAGTACCGCAGGCTGCCATCAAAGAATCTGAGTAATTAAATATATAAAGCAAAAGCAATCCACCCGTAGCCGGGCGGATTGTTTTGCTGCTTTGCGATATTGCAAGAGGGAATTCTTTGTGCTATAATCTCTGTAAGTACGGAAAAAGGCAGGTTTGATATGAAAAAGAAACTAAATGGCCGGTTTTGGCTGGCGCTGACTATCTTCAGCCTGATGGGACAGATAGCGTGGGTTGTGGAGAATATGTACTTTAATGTCTTTATCTATAAGATGTTTCAGGCTTCTCCCGCAGATATTTCCAATATGGTAACTGCCTCTGCCGTTACCGCCACCTTAACTACCATTTTTATGGGTGCGCTGTCAGATAAAATCGGCAAGCGGAAGCTGATTATATGCACAGGGTATATTCTGTGGGGCGTATCCATATTCTCTTTCGTACTGCTCAAAGAGGATATTATCAGCAAGACCTTTGCCTTCGCCGGCTCTGCGGCGGCAATGGGAATCAGCCTGACCATCATTTTGGATTGCCTGATGACCTTCTTCGGCTCTTCAGCCAACGATGCGGCATTCAATGCTTGGCTCACAGACTCCGTAGACGGGGAGAGCCGCGGTGCTGCGGAGGGCATCAATGCGATGATGCCGCTGGTGAGCATTTTGGTAGTGTTCGGCGGCTTTATGTTTTTTGACCTGAATAAGGCCAGTTCCTGGTCACTGATTTATACCATTATCGGTACACTGGTGATGACCGTAGGTATTTTAGGCTTCTTTATCATTGAAGAGCCCAAAATTCAGCGGGCGGAAGGCTCTTATTTCGGCGGAATCGTTTACGGCTTCCTGCCGAAAACCATCGCAAGGAATATAAAGCTGTACATATCCCTGTTTGCCTTTATTATCTTCAATACTTCCATCCAAATATTTATGCCCTATCTCATCATCTACTATGAGGTAACCCTCGGGATGACGGACTATGTGCTGATTATGGCGCCTGCGATTATCGTGGCATCTGTAATTACGGCGCTTTGGGGCAAGGTGTATGACAGACGGGGCTACAGCTTCTCCGGTGTGATTGCCGTCGTGAGTCTGCTCATTGGCTATATTCTGCTCTACCTGACCCGCACCAAGCTGCCTGTATTTATAGGCTCTCTCTTTATGATGAGCGGATACCTTTGCGGTATGGCGGTCTTCGGGGCGTTTATCCGAGACAATATCCCCGAGGGTATGGCAGGCAGATTCCAAGGCGTGAGAATCTGCTCTCAGGTGCTGATTCCGGGAATTATAGGACCGGAGATTGGTGCAAGAATCTTGAAAAACGCCGAAAAGATAGCCGGCAATGACGGTACGGAATCCTTTGTCCCCAATGCAAACATTTTCCTTGGAGCGGCGATTGTTGCAATCTTTGTCCTGCCCTTGCTTTTGAGAAGAAAAAGGACAGGAGCGAAAGGTGTATGACACCGGAAAAGGCTTGCGTAGCAGAATTTACCTGCGGCGCTGTATCCCTATAGTTCCTTGACTTTTTAGGGCCGGTGTGGTATCCTTTTTAAAAAGGAGGTATGCCCTAGGAAAAGAATTATAAGCTTATTTTTGGCAATTATCCTCACCGCCGGTCTGTGCGCTTGCGGCAGTGGTAATGTACGGGGAGAAGTGTCCGGAGAGAGCACTCCGGAGTTTTCGTTGGGAGATGCTGTAAGCAATACTTACAAGAATGATTTCTTGGGTATTAGCTGCACACTGCCTTCCGAATGGGTATTCTATACGGATAAGCAGATTCTGCAGCTTAACAACATTGTGGGCGATGTGATTGACGATAAAGTCGCCGAGCAGCTTAAAAACGCAAATATTATTTACGATATGTATGCAACTGTCCCGGCAGCGGGCAACAGCATCAACATAAATATGGAAAAGCTCAGCGCCCTTCAGGTATTGAACTTGAACATCAAAAACACACTGGAAGCGCAGATTGATACCATCAAATAAACCTATCAGAATATGGGCTATTCCAACATCAGTGTGGGCTACCAGAAGATAACGGTGGACGGCAAGGCGTTTGACGGTATGCGATTGACCGCAAGCTATATGGGCATTAATTTCTACTTATGTGTTTTCGCCTTCCTGAAGGGTAACTATCTGGCAAATGTTACGGTCGGCGCTTTGCAGACCGACATAACAGACACGGTCCTTGGCTATTTTACGGTTAAGTAATGCCTCTTTGGCATAGATATTTTGAGTTCTTAAAAAAGGAGATAATATTATGGAAACTGTTAAGAAAATCTTCCCCCAAGCTTTTACCGCAACGGAGGTAAAGCCCTTTGTCGTAGCACTTGTCATCTATTTGCTTATTGACATCGTTTGCGGCTTTGTGATCGGCCTGCTTGCCAAAATCCCGCTTTTGGGCATTATTTTTGGTCTGCTGGGCTCTGTTGTGGGCCTGTACGCGCTGGCCGGCGTTGTGCTGTCGATTCTGGTCTTCCTGAAAGTTATCAAGTAATATCAGAAATATAAGCAGGGGCGAACATCGTTCGCCCCTGCTTTCTGTCTTTAACAAGTGAAAACTTTTTCGTGTCGATAGTAGTAAATATGTTGACACGGAGATTCCCCTATGATAAAATTAAGACGTAAAGAAGAATGCTTCAGTTGGGAGGTGGCTGCCGTGGTAATCTTGTGCGAAATACGGGATAGCTATGGTCGGTGCAATACTTCCTTTTTCGAAGCGGGAAAAACACAGCAGGTATTTGGCGCATAGGCTATCCAAAGAGGAAGCCTGTGCGCTTTTGATTTATGGAGAGGAGGTATTCTATGAAGAAATGGGTCAGTATTTTGGCACTTGTGTGCAGTGTGCTATGTCTGCTCGCCGTCTGTAACGAGGGTGCGTGGCTTGCTCAAGCGGTTGTGGATTACGAGAATGCGGAGCAACAGAAAAACCGTGTGTTAACCGCTGAAAATCCAAAATACCGCTATTTTGCCAATCCGGTTGAGTCGGTTCTCTGCACATATTCTTTAACTGAGCGCGATATCGCCGATAAAATTATTGAGAAATATGATTTTGAAAGCTTTGTGGGGGATGCAAGGATCTATGATTGGGGCGCTATTCGGATGATTGGGTTTTCGTTCGAACGAGAAGACTTTACAGAAGGAATCCACCGAAAATTAAAACGAATTGCAGAAAAAGAACCCCAAATTGAAGAACTGCTCCTGACGATGGAAAAACCTTTTTCCAGAAGCTATGTGCCGAAGATAGAAGCATATGCGACAGGTGCAAGACAGGTAAAATTTGAAGTAATAGAAGGACTGCTGAATCGTCCGAATAATCCCGGTCATATCATTAAGTCAAAGGAAGAGTATAATGCATATGTGAAAAGTTTGCAGGGGATGTACCCCTTTAAAACCGTTGAAAAGCTTATGGACGAGTATGATGAATCGTTCTTTAAGAAAAATGCACTGGTGGTTACGGAGCGAATTACCAGCAGCTCCGGAAGCCACCGCCTGACAATTGACGGTGTATATGTTTCCGATGGCAAAGCCTATGTGGTTGTGAGGACAGACGAAGCGAGTATGGGTACGGCGGTTATGGCTTCCGCGACATTGGCGGTAAAAGTGAGAAAAAGCGATGTGGCGAGGGTAACGAAAGTCATTACCCTGGAATAATGCAACAAAAAAGGGAGGCTTTTTACCTCCCTTTTTTTAATTCGATATAGGGCCATTTTTCAAAGCCGTTTTTGTAATAGCACCGCAGGGCGGGCAGGTTATCGTCCTCCGCTTCCAAGCGGAACAGACAGTTGGGGTATTTTTCTTCAATAAAGGCGAAATACTGACCGGCAAAGCCTTTGTTCCGGTAGTCCGGCTCCAAGTAAATATCTTCGAACCAAATACAGGGGCAGCCGTACTCAGTTGCGAAGCTTTTTGCCACCATACCGTAGCCGAAAATGCGCTCTCCGTCTGCAAATACATAGCCCTCTAAATAGGGGCTATCGCTTACGCAGGCGTCAAAATCCGCCTGAAAAATTTCCGGCGAACCGTTGGTGGATACGGCAGGGGAGGCGTAAAATACCTGCATCATAGAAAGCACCTTCTCTTTGTGAGAAGCGGCCATAGGGAGAATGTCCATAAAATTACCTGCCTTTTTATTGTTTTATTCTGAAATGCTGAGGAGCACCCTACTGCAGACAGGGGAATTAACTGTTCGACAAATTGGAATTTGGCAAATTGATAGTAATCAGCAAAATACTGTATCCAACTCGTCACCACGACGCTCGTAAAAAACTTCACTGATTTCGTTTTTGGTGAAAACAGGTAACATTTCCCCAAAACCATCTATAAGCTCATTCGATTGAGCCAATTCAGAAAGCGGATACCAAAAGACCTCTCCCTCTGCGGAAGATTTCAGTTCTCCAGAAAATTGAGTTGCTACATACAAAAAGACAATATATCTTTTTCCGTCCTTCATTTTATGGAACTCTTTAATGCCACATAGTTTGGGATATTCTATAATTAAACCCGTTTCTTCTTTCATTTCACGGATAACCGATGGTGTAACATACTCACCCTTTTCAACGTGCCCACCAGGGAAATTCCAACCATGCCAAGTAGGATGGTTTTTCTTGTTCTGCACAAGTACATTTCCTTTACCGTCGCAAATCATACACATATTTGTTAATTCGACTTCTTCCATTCTTGACATATTAATTTCTCCTTGTCAAATTCGAGTCTTCTGTACTGGCGCGGGAGCGCCCAAGGCTCCCTTGTGTAAAGGGAGCGGTCACGCGAACAGCGTGACTGAGGGATTGACAACCCCTCCGAGCCGCCATTCGGCGGCCCACCTCCCCTTACACAGGGGAGGCTTTCATGCGGTGCGTAACTGTTAACCTATTCAAGTTTGTCGAATTCCATGCGCGGAGCGGAAGCTCGCGACCGGTCGAGAAATAACCTTATTCGATCGCTGCAGTCCGTGACGCATTGTCAGCGGCGACTCGCCGCCAAACTCTTATTTGTCTAACTAAATTATACTTTGCGGCTGGCAAAAATC
>JAZSKZ010000071.1:0-5670 GCA_045535135.1 Faecousia sp. | reverse complement strand
GAACTGGGCTTCTAAAACTAGGTTATGTTTAAATGTTTTTTGACAGATACTTACAGCCAGTTTTGCTTATTCACATTCCCGGGGGTCGTTTTTGGCTTTCTTCTGCTGCTGCAGCCAAATTTTCATAACCAGCTTATGGGGCAGAAGCTTTACAAGCCGTACCTGCATCCGAACAGGGAAGCCGTGAATGGACATCTCTTTCTTGGTTTTGTACAGGTCGTGCAGGCCGGTGGCCACTACATCACGGGCTTCGTAGAGGTGGTTAAAGTACTTGACCCGACCGCCGTTTGTTTGGAAGGCGTGGTCGAAGAATTCGGTTTTCACCCAGCCCGGATTCATTGTCATCATACGGATATTTCTGGGCTTCAGCTCCTGATTGACCGCCCGGCTGTAACTGAGCACGAAGGCTTTGGTGGCACCGTAGGTGGCGATGTAAGGAACGGGCTGATAGGCAGACAGACTGTCCAGCTGCAAAATATGGCTGCCGGCTTTCATATAGGGAAGAACTACCCGGGTAACCGCAACCAGCGCCTTACAGTTTAAGTCAATCATCCGCATATCGTCCCCGGCGGGGATATCGTCAAAATCGCCGAATTTACCAAAGCCTGCTGCATTGACAAGCAGCGCAACCTCCGGCTTTTCCTGAGATAAGAGAGATCCTAAGGCATCAAAGCTGTCTTCTTTGCACAAATCCAGCACCACGGGGCGGACAGGCACGGGGCATTCATCCTTCAGCTCACACAAAGCCGTTTCCCGGCGGGCGATTACCCAAACCTCCTCGACGGCAACATAGCCGGAGAGCTGGCGTACAAATTCCCGTCCCATGCCGGAACTGGCACCGGTAACAATGGCAATTTTCACAGCACATTTGTCCTTTCCTGCAAGTAAATGAGGGCGGCATCCAAAAGCGCCTCCCGTTCGTTTTGGAGCATTCCGTCCAAAACACAGTCCAGCAAATAACTCAGGCAGCTGCCCAGTACCTTCCCTTCGGGGAAGCCGATAGTCAGCAAATCTCTGCCGTTGACAGCCAAATCTTTTAAGTGCAGGCAGGCACCATCGTCGATGAGGTTATCAACCAGCGCCTCCAAGAGAGCAAAGGGAGGCGTATCTTCCACGATACCCTTGCCGGCGTAGTCTGCCTTTTGCAGGGAAATCAGAGAGAGAAGATTTTCTACACCGAAGTGGCTGGCCTTTCGGCGCAGGACTTTAAAGTCCGGGGGCAGGGGAACCATATGGTTGGCAATGAGAAACACAACCTGCTCCCGCAGGGCTGTGGGAGCTTTCAGCCGCAGAAGAACTTCGTTTGCCAGCTGTGCGCCTTTTTCGGCGTGGCCGTAGAAATGACCTCTGCCGTTTTCGTCTTGAGTAAAGCAGGCAGGCTTTCCAATATCGTGCAGGAGCGCCGCCCACCGCATAGGTAGTGTAGCAGGTGCGTTTTCTACCACATAAGCGGTGTGGGTATACACATCGTAGGCGTGATGAGGGCTCTTTTGCTGGAAACCGAGAGTCGCCTCCAGTTCCGGCACTGCCCGGGTAAAGACGGGCGCAAACCGCAGAAGGTCCCGTGCCCGGCAGGTAAGAAGGATTTTGGACATCTCGTCAAAAACCCGTTCCCGTGCCAAATTGTCCAGCAAGGGAGCAAGGGTATTCATAGCCTTGCCGGTTTTTGCGTCGGGAGTCAGCCCAAAGCGAATAGAGAACCGAATGCCCCGCAGAATCCGCAGAGAGTCTTCGTGGAAGCGCTGTTCCGGGTCGCCCACTGCCCGAAGAATCTTCTTTTTCAGGTCCTGACGGCCATGCCAGGGGTCCTGCAGTCCGCTTACGGGGGAGTAGGCCATTGCATTTACGGTGAAGTCTCGTCGCTGCAAATCCTGCTGCAGATCATCCACAAAGGAGACCCAGGCAGGATGACGGTTGTCTTTGTACTCTCCTTCGGTCCGGAAAGTAGTAATTTCATAAATCGTGTCATTAATAATAACGCCGATGGTGCCGTGCTTTTCTCCTTGGCGCACCAAAGGATACTTGGAAAATACCGCAGCAATCTGCTCCGGTGTGGCGGAGGTGCACAAATCGTAATCGTGAACTTCTGTGCCTAAAAGCGTGTCCCGGACGCAACCGCCTACGGCATAGGTGGGGTAACCGGCGCCGGTGAGTGTACGAATGCATTCAGAAACAGGCTCGGGAAGCGGCATACGGATGTGAACTACCGGCTTGAGCCGAATTAGGTCAGCGGCGCACCAAAGGGCCATACCTACAAAAAGCGGACCTAAAGTAGAATCCGCGCAGGTGATACCGAAGAAAATGCCGGCGGTGCAGAAAAATACCATCCGCTTTCCGTGGAAGATGTTCATTTCTGCTTCTGTACGGTGGTAGGCGGCTAAAAGCAGGGAGAGAGAAGCCAAGATGCAGTAGCCATAGTTCTGCAGCTGGGCATCTACGCACCACCGGGAGTATTGGGAAAGGGGCAGAATCATTAAAAACAGAGCGACTACACAACAGGCAAAGAAGCTCTGTGTGGGCTTTTTCTGTACAGTAATCTGGTAAAGCAGAGCGATTGCAGCAACATAGCCGAAAAGACTCAGAGGGAAGGACAGAGCGCCGCTTACCAAAGCAATCAGCGTACCTGCTGCGGCAAAAATGCTGCCTGCGGCGGAGAATCTCCGCATATACCGCATAGAGCCGTAATGCATATCCCGGGGCACACCGGAGGAGACAAAAAGGCTAATCAGTACTACGCAGACAGAAAGGCCTAAAAGGGCATAGGCCGCCGGGTGGCCGCTCTGCAAAAGCCCGTTGCTGTCCACGCCGGTGCGGAAAAGCCAAAGGCGAAGCCCAAGACCGGCTAATCCGGCCAGCAGAGAGAATATTAAGATGGGGAGGGTGTTAAATCGCCGTTTCATATAAAGACGCTCCTAAATCACAAAAGATAGCAGAAAAACAAGACTGGCAAGCACCGGCTGGTGCAGTAGGTAAGCGAGCAGGGAGTGCCGTCCCAAAAAGCAGAGCTGTGGGACCGGGAAACAGGAGATGGGGCGAAAATGGCTTTCTTTCTTTCGATACAATACCTTCCCAAGGCCGCTGCCCATAAGAAAATACCCTAAATTGGGGAGCAGGGGGAAATAATCCGAGGAGTAAAAACCGGCAGGGTAGATGCCCAAGGGCATAGTAAACCAATTCCCTTGCCCTTGGAGGGGCCAAAGCAGAATATTAAGCACCAAAACTGTGCCGCCGCATAAAAACAGTGCCCAAAAGGGAAGCATTCGGAAGATAGGCCACAGCATCATACAAACTGCCAGACAGTGCAGGATGCCAAAGTAGATAATGATGCCCTTGGGCGCAAAATCGAGAAGATACATAAAGAAGGTTACTGCCGAGCAGAGGAAACCGCCCAGCAGGACCTTCATGCCCCGGTGCAGGGGATGGCGCCCCAAAGTAACACTGATACCTGAAAGCACAATAAAGAAAAGGCCGGTATAGCGCATCGCCCAGTCATAAAACGCACCGTCTGCCGGGATGTCCAGAGCAAAAAGCTCTACAATATCATAAACAAAGTGGCAGTAAAACATTAGCAGCAAACATATGCCGCGGACGAAATCCAGTTCCCAAATGCGCTTTTTCATACAAAGCCCCCCTGCGTATACCGTCATTATAGCAGTATGTATTTACAATTTCCAGTACTTTTACAAAAAATACACTTGTTTGCGGAAGAATATGGGAGTATAATAAGTAGAAAATACCCTACGGAGGAAAAAATATGATATTGGGACTTTGCGTACTGGCAGGTGTACTCCTTGCTGGGGGAATCTGCTTGGGCACAGGGGCGTTTCTGACGCTCAGCTGGTTATGGACGCTGCCGGTATGGTTTCTTATAGGCTTTTTGGGCGGCGTATTGGTGGCGGCAATCATTCTTGTCGCTATGAGTTTGGCTGTGCCTATGGATGTGCTGCCGGAAAAAGACAGTAAGCTCTACCGCTGGGTCGCCCACCTTTACATAAAGGCATTAAAAGCAATCCTGCGGCTAAAAATTACAGAAAAGGGTATGGAGCAGTGGAGCGCAGAAGGTCGTTGCCTTCTTGTGTGTAACCACACAGCGGATATTGACCCGGTCGTGCTTCTCCATTGCTTTAAGAGCAGCCGCCTTGCCTTTATTTCCAAGCGGGAAAATGATAAGAAGCCCATTGTCGCTCAGTTTATGAGGAAGCTTATGTGCCAGCCCATCAATCGGGAAAATGACAGAGAGGCACTGAAAACCATTCTGCGCTGTGTACAGCTTATTAATGAAGATGAGGTTTCCGTCGGCGTATTCCCGGAGGGTTATGAGAGTCTGGACGGAAAGCTGCGCCGCTTCCGTAGCGGTGTGTTTAAGATTGCCCAAAAGGCAAAGGTACCTATTGTGGTCTGCACCCTGCATAACGCTCGTCCGGCGATGAAGCGGATGCTCCGGGGCAAGGCCTCCCAAGTGGAGCTGCACCTGATACGGGTCATTTACCCGGAGGAATTTGCCGGGATGACAACCGTTGCACTGGGAGATATGATCTACGAAATGATGGCGGAAGATTTGGGCCCGGAAAATGTATACGACTATAGCAAAGAGACTTGATTTTACGGAGAAATATCGGTATAATACCCCTTATAATAACCACGGAGGAATAAAAAGATGAAAAACAGCGAAAAGACTTTGGATATGATTGTAAACCTCTGCAAGAACAGAGGCTATGTCTATGCCGGCTCCGAAATCTACGGCGGTCTGGCCAACTCTTGGGACTACGGTCCCTTGGGCGTGGAGTTTAAGAATAATGTAAAGAAAGCCTGGATGAAGAAATTTGTGCAGGAGTCTCCCTATAATGTAGGTCTGGATGCGGCCATTCTGATGAACCCCACCACTTGGGTTACCACCGGCCATGTGGGCTCCTTCTCCGACCCGCTGGTGGACTGCAAGGGCTGCGGTGCCCGGCATCGTGCGGACAAGCTGATTGAAGCCTCCGAGTCCGGCAAGAGCGTGAACGTGGATGCGATGAAGCCTGCGGAAATGAATGATTTTATCGCAGAGCACGAGGATGTGGTCTGCCCCATCTGCGGCAAGCATCACTTTACCTCTATCCGTAACTTTAACCTGATGTACCAGACCAAAATCGGCGTTACCGAGGATTCTTTCTCTACCTGCTACCTGCGGCCCGAAACCGCACAGGGTATTTTTGTAAACTTCGCAAACATTCAGCGCACCACCCGGAAGAAACTGCCTTTCGGCGTCTGTCAGGTAGGCAAGGCATTCCGTAACGAAATCACCCCCGGCAACTTCACCTTCCGTACCCGTGAGTTCGAGCAGATGGAGCTTGAGTTCTTCTGCAAGCCCGGCGAGGATCTGAAGTGGTTCGAGTTCTGGCGTGGCTACTGCCGTGACTGGCTGTTGAACCTTGGTATGACCGAGGAGAATCTCCGTCTCCGTGACCATGAGCAGGAGGAGCTTTCTCACTATTCCAATGCTACTACCGACTTCGAGTTCCTGTTCCCCTTCGGATGGGGCGAGCTGTGGGGCGTTGCCGACAGAACCGACTTTGACCTCACCGCGCATCAGAACGAGTCCGGCGAGAGCATGGAGTATTTCGATCCCGAGACAAACGAGAAGTACATCCCCTACGTAGTTGAGCCATCCCTTGGTGCAGACCGTGT
>JAZSKZ010000120.1:0-5565 GCA_045535135.1 Faecousia sp. | reverse complement strand
CTTCCTCCATGGGAGTCAGCACCAGGTACTCCTTGCCCTGATACTCAATGCAGTCCAGATACTCAAAAACAGTTTCTTCGCCCTTGTCATCCACCAGGGTCAGGGTGGAGAACTCTTCTTCCTGCAGGGTCTCTTCGTTTTCCATTGGTATGCTCCTTATCTCTGAATACGGCCGCTGCCGTCGCCGCCGGCCAGCTTTTCCACCTCTGCCACGGTAACCATGTTGTAGTCGCCCTCGATGGAGTGCTTCAGAGCGGAAGCAGCAACTGCGAACTCAACAGCTGCCTGGGTGTCCTTGCCGGACATCAGGGAGTAGATCAGGCCGCCGCCGAAGGAGTCACCGCCGCCAACGCGGTCAATGATGTGCAGGTCGTACTTCTTGGAGAAGCAGTACTCGTCCTTGGCAACATTATACAGCATGGCGCTCCAGCCGTTGTCAAAAGCGGAGTGGCTCTCACGCAGGGTGATGGCAACCATTTCAAAGCCGAACTTGTCAGCCAGCTGCTTGGCAACGGATTTGTAGCCCTCGTGGTTCAGTTCGCCGCCGTAAATGTTGGTGTTTTCTGCTTCAATGCCGAATACATCTTTGGCGTCCTCTTCGTTGGAGATGCAAACATCCACATACTTGCACAGCTCGGTCATGGCCTCCCGTGCCTGAGCCCGGGTCCACAGCTTGCCACGGTAGTTCAGGTCGCAGGAAATCTTAATGCCACGGGCCTTGGCAGCCTGGCAGGCCTGCTTGCAGATTTCTACCATATTGCCGCCCAGAGCAGGAGTAATGCCGGTGAAGTGGAACCACTCGGCGCCTTCAAAAATTGCGTCCCAATTGAAATCCTCAGGCTTAGCCTGTGCGATAGCGGAGTTGGCACGGTCGTAAATACATACGGAGCCACGCTGAGAAGCGCCTTTCTCGTTGAAGTAAATACCTACACGGTCGCCGCCACGAACGATCTTGGAGGTGTCCACGCCATAGCGGCGCAGAGAGTTAACGGCAGC
Source organism: Faecousia sp. (assembly GCA_045535135.1). Classification (GTDB taxonomy): domain Bacteria; phylum Bacillota; class Clostridia; order Oscillospirales; family Oscillospiraceae; genus Faecousia. Next base: position 4,569 of record JAZSKZ010000120.1, on the reverse strand, counting down.
CTGACCGATGGCGTGAGCGGGCAGCTTGGTAACATAAGCGGCATCCATACCGTAGTTGGCAAGGGATACGGCAACATTGGCTTCACCACCGCCGAAGGTGAATTCCACATGGTCGCACTGAACAAAGCGCTCGTAGTTGTAGGGCTGCAGACGGAGCATCAGCTCACCGAAGGTAATAATCTTTGCCATAATTCATTCTCCTTTTTATCAGCCGAAAGCAGCAGCGCGTGCTTCGGCACAAAGTGTGGTGATTTTTTCAAAATTCCCGGCAGCAATATCTGCCTTGGGGCATACCCAGCTTCCGCCAACGGCGTGAATGAAGGGTGCGTCAATGTACTCCCGAATGTTAGCTGCATTGACACCGCCGGTGGGCAGGAACTTTACGCCGACAAAGGGAGCGGACAGGTTCTTCATTGCGGAAAGACCGCCGTAGACATTTGCGGGGAAGAACTTAACTACCTTCAGACCCATTTTCAGGGCGGCGGTAATTTCGGTGGGGGTAACACAGCCGGGGGTGATGGGAATGTTGTTTTCTACGCAGTAAGCTACCACTTCCGGATCAAAGCCGGGAGATACGATAAACTTTGCGCCCATACTAAGCGCCTGCTTGCACTGGTCTAAGGTGAGAATGGTGCCGGCACCAACCAGCATATCCGGGCAGCTTTCGCTGACGGCACGGATGGCATCCGGTGCGGCGGCGGTGCGGAAGGTGATTTCCATTACATCAATTCCGCCACGGATCATGGCTTGTGCGGTGGGAACGGCGTCCTTGGCATCGTCGATAACCACGACGGGCACAACGCCGGCTCGGGCAAATCTTTCAAGTACAGTCATTGCGTTTCCTCCTTCGTTTGGGTAGGGGCCGATCCCCTGTGAATATAATAAGTATATCGCAAAATAATTGCAATAAAAATTGTAATTATTGTTTGACACATTGCGATTCTTGCTGTATTCTATTAGAAAAAGGGGGTGTTATTCTTGGCAGGTACTATACAGACCTTTGACGACCGACGCAGTATGGGTTCCCGGCAGTTTGAGGTGTTTCACTATCGGGAGCGCCGACCGGGGAACATGGAGGTGCATCACCACGATTTTTTTGAAATCTGCTTTCTTTTGGGGGGCGAGGTGCGGTTCCGTGTGGAGGGTAAAACCTTTGCGCTGGAGCCGGGAGATATGCTCCTTATCAATCCCCGGGAGCTGCACCACGCCATTATCAGTCGGGATACCCTCTACGAGCGAATCGTTTTGTGGATTGATAAGAATTTTATAACGGAGCTTTCCGGCGGAGGAGAAGACCTGTCCGCCTGCTTCGATACTGGGCTGCCTACCCACAGTAACCGTCTGCACCCCACGGCAACCCAGCGGGTGTACCTGCAGGGACTGCTGGAAAGGCTGGTGGGAGAGTTTTACGGGTCGGAGCCGGGTAGCGCCTTGTATGCCCGGGGGCTGCTGACCCAGTTTTTGGTGGAGGTAAACCGCATCTCCGCAAAAACCAAGGAGGACGGGGTACAGGAGAAGAATCTCATTGACCGGGTGCTCTCGTATATCGGCGAGCATTACCGGGAGAATCTCACGCTGGAGGAGATTGCCTCTGCTTTTTATGTGAGCAAATATCACCTGTCCCACGCATTCAGCCATCAGGTGGGCACCAGTATTTACCGCTATATTCAGTTCCGGCGGCTGATGCACGCCCGGGAGCTGCTGGAAGCAGGGGAAATGCCGGGTGAAGTTTACCCGCTGTGCGGATTTGGGGATTATACCAATTTTTACCGGGCCTTTAAGGGCGCATTTGGCTGCTCTCCCCGGGAATTTATTCGCGACAGAGCCCTTGCCGAAAAAGTGTTGCTGTGATAGAATAGAGCTATCAGGAGGAAGATAGTATGGAATACAGAGTTTTAGGAAAAACCGGCCTGCGGGTTTCCCGTATGGGATTGGGCGGAATTCCCATTCAAAAAGCAGACGGAAAGGTCGCCCGAGAAATCCTGCTGAAAATGCTGGAGATGGGCGCTAACTATATTGATACTGCCCGGGGCTATACCGTCAGTGAGGAATATTTAGGCGAAGCCCTTACCGGCATCCGTGAGAAATTTATCCTTGCCACCAAGAGCATGGCAAAGGATAAGGAGAGTATGGCTCGGGATGTGGAAATCAGCCTGAAAAACCTCCGCACAAACTATATTGACATTTACCAGATTCACAATCCCTCGCCGGCGGATTATGAAAAAATCATTGCTCCCGGCGGTGCGCTGGAAGCGCTGCAGGAAGCAAAGGCGGCGGGAAAAATCGGACATATTGGCTTTACCACCCACTCGGCAGAGCTGTTTCAAAAAGTGCTGGAGGAACCTTGGGTGGAAACCATAATGTTCCCTTATAACATTGTGGAAAATCAAGGTGCGGAGCTGATTGCGGCCTGTCGGGAGAAAAACATCGGCTTTATTGATATGAAGCCTTTGGCCGGCGGCGCTATTGAGGACGCAACACTGGCCCTTCGGTATATTGCTGCCAACGAAAATGTGGATTTACTGATTCCCGGTATGGAGAGCGCCGCACAAGTGGAAGAAAACGCAAAAGCGGTAAATAGCGGCGCACCGCTCTCTGAAAACGAGCTTGCCCGAATGGATGTGATTCGAAAGACTTTGGGCACGCAATTCTGTCGGCGGTGTAACTACTGCGCCCCCTGTTCTGCGGGAATTTCCATTTCTGCCGTGTTCCTGTTTGAGGGGTACTTATCCCGGTACGGGCTTGCGGATTGGGCAAAGGGAAGATATAATACTTTGGCAAAAACTGCATCAGACTGTATCGGCTGCGGCGATTGTGAAAGCCGCTGCCCCTACCATCTGCCCATTCGGAAAATGCTTAAAAATGCGGCAGAAAAATTTGGCAAGTAATAAAGATAAGGAGATATCACGATGAAAAGAGCAATCGTGTTGCTGACATTGACATTCTCACTGGTCTTTGTATTGAGTGTTATGCTGGGTGCTTGTACAAATGCCGGCGAAACACTCTCTACAAAGCCCAGACCGACGGAAACTACTGGCGATACCACCGGGGACACTACCGGCGATACAACAGGTACGACAACCGAAGCGACTACGGAAGCTACCACGGAGGCAACGACCGAGGCAACGACGGAACCGACTACCGAACCTACTACAAAACCCACCACCCCGGCTACCAAGCCTTTGGAAAGACCGGCAGACGAGCCTACAGACGCAGCCACAGAGCCGACGGAAGAAACACTGCCGGATAACCTTTCTCCGGCAGAAATTGAAGCGGCGGCTGCTGCACTTGTGAAAAAGACGGATTTTATCGCCGCCGGTTATGATTACGACAAGGCAATCAGTATGCTCCGCCAGTTTAAGTATTACAGCAGCGTGCCGTCCTTTGCCGAGAAGATTGCGGAATATGAGGCGGGTAAGGCGACCCTGAAAAAGTACAACAAGATGAGCACTATCACCCATATTTTCTTCCACTCCCTGATTGTGGATACTGACCGTGCCTTTGGCAAGGGCAGCTATCAGCCCGGCGGCTATAACCAGTGGATGACCACGGTGGATGAGTTTAAGTTCCTTTTGGAGTCTATGTACGAGCGTGGCTATGTGCTGATTACCCCCTATCAAATGGTAGGCGAGGAGACAGACAGCAGCGGAAAAACAAAATTCCAGTATCGGGATATTTATCTGCCCGAGGGAAAGATTCCCTTTATTATGAGCCAGGACGATCTGAACTACTACGGCTATATGATTGCAGACAAGACCGGCTCCGGCTCTACCCCTCAGTTTGCCAGCAAAAAGGGCGACGGCTTTGCTCATAAGATTATCATCGGTGAGGACGGCAAGCCCACTTGCGAATATATGGATGCAAGCGGAGAGATCCATGTAGGCGACTATGATTTGGTGCCTATTTTGGAATCCTTTATTCAGGAACATCCGGACTTTGCCTACCGGGGCGCCCGTGCTGTGCTGGGAGTAACCGGCTACGAGGGCGTATTCGGCTACCGCACCAAGCCCAGTTATAAAGCAGCCTTAGGCGCAGATCGCTATGCCAAGGAAGTGGCAGATGCTAAGGCGGTTGCTAAGTGTCTGAAGGAAAACGGTTGGATTATTGCAAGCCATTCCTACGGGCATCCCGCTTACGGCAACATCAGCGCAGAGCGCGTGGACAGCGACTCCGGCAAGTGGGAAGACACTGTGCAGCCGATTGTAGGCAGAACTGATATTCTTCTCTACCCCCATGGCAGCGATATTGCTGGTGTAGGGAAATATACCTTCAGCAACGAGAAGTTTGCGACCCTTTATAACGATGGTTACCGCTACTTCTACAATGTGGACAGTAACGACTACTGGAATCAGCTGGGCACCAATTATTTCCGTGGCGGCCGGAGAAATGTAGACGGCTACCGTATGTGGTGCTCACCTAAGAAGCTGGATGACCTGATGGGCACCAAGGTGGTTCAGTACTACAATAAGGACGGCGAGCTTGTTGAAAAAACAGTAAGCGAAGCGTTCGACGATGCCCGCCCCCGTCCTGTTCCCCAACTATAAGAATCTGCGCCGCCTTTTTGGGGCG
>JAZSKZ010000003.1:0-11843 GCA_045535135.1 Faecousia sp. | reverse complement strand
CACATATTTTGCAGCAGCCTTTTCCTTTGAGCCACCCTTACCCGGGAGGCTTAACTCCCCAGCCTCCCTCTGACGAGGGAGGTGCCCCGAAGGGGCGGAGGGAGAGAAACCACTCTTCCCTCTTCACTATTCACTCTTCACTTCTATTGTAGGGCAGGGGGCTTGCTCCCGCCGCCCCCCGCCCCTGTAGACCAATGTAACAATCGGCGGGAGCAAGCTCCCACCCTACAGATTCTTTCCACACTCCCGTAGAGTCTGGAAAAACAACAGGAGGAAACTTATGGAAATGTTTGTAGATAAAGTCCGCATTACCGTACTCGGTGGACGAGGCGGAGACGGTGCGGTGGCCTTTCACAGAGAGAAATATGTTGCCTCCGGCGGACCTGACGGTGGCGACGGCGGACACGGCGGCAGCGTCATACTCCGCATCAGCGACCATATGTCCACGCTACTCGACTTCCGCTACAAGCGGAAATACGCCGCAGGGGCCGGTATGAACGGATCCGGTATGCGCTGCAGCGGCAAGCGGGGCGAAAACCTCGTCATCAATGTGCCCCGTGGCACGGTGGTGCGGGACGCAGAAACAAATCAGGTTATCGTGGATATGTCAGAAATCGAAGAATACACCATTGCCAAGGGCGGCCGTGGCGGCTGGGGCAACAGCCATTTCGCTACCCCCACCCGGCAAGTGCCCCGCTTTGCAAAGGCGGGTCTCCCCGGCGAAAACCGGGACATTATTCTGGAGCTGAAGTTACTCGCAGATGTGGGTCTTGTAGGCTTCCCCAATGTGGGAAAATCCACACTCCTTTCCGTAACCTCCAACGCCCGCCCGAAAATTGCCAACTACCACTTTACCACCCTGTTCCCCAACTTGGGCGTTATCTATGTGGACGAGGGCGTTTCCTTTGTAATGGCGGACATTCCCGGCATTATCGAGGGTGCTGCCGAAGGCGCAGGCTTGGGCCATGACTTTTTGCGGCACATTGACCGCTGCCGGCTTCTTATCCATGTAGTGGATGTTTCCGGTAGTGAGGACCGGGACCCGGTGGAGGACTTTGACGCCATCTGCGAGGAGCTGAAAAGCTACAGCGTAGACCTTTCTAACCGTCCTATGATTGTGGCAGCGAATAAATGCGACCTGCTGCCCCCGGATTCCGACAATTTGGAGCGCCTGCGTAAGCATTGCGAAGCGCTGGGACTCCCGCTGTACGAAATCTCTGCCGGCACGACCCAAGGCACAAAGAATCTTATGCGAGTGGTAGCAAATAAGCTCTCTACCCTGCCCCCGGTGATTATCTACGAACCGGAGTATGTGGCACCCCTCGTGGAGGCCGGCGACCCCACCCAGCTGGAAATCGACCATTTGGGCAGCACTTGGGTTATTTCCGGCACTTGGCTGGAGCGGCTTGTGTGCAATATTAACTTTGACGATTACGAATCCCGGAACTATTTCGACACCCAGCTTCGCAAATGCGGCCTTTTCGCCCGTTTGGAAGAAATGGGCATCGAGGACGGGGACACCGTCAGCATCTACGATTTTGAATTTGAATATCAGCGCTAAAAAAGGAACCCCCCGGTAAAACCGGGGGTTCTTCATATGCGGGCATAGCCCTATGTTCCTCGCATAATACGTAAACGCGTAAAACAATCCGTCATCTGCGTAAAGGCCCCTTTGTGTAAAGGGGGCTGGCATTTGCGAGGAACGAGCAAATGACTGGGGGATTGTTTCCTTATTCCTTCGTTTTTTATTACAATCCCTCCGGCTTCGCTTACAGCGAACCCACCTCCCTTTACACAAGGGAGGCTTTCCTCTTTGCCGCTACTGCTTACTTCTTTTCATTGCATCGTCTATATCTTTTTTATTACTCGCCACCATAGGCTTTATGGAACCACGCGTCTAACGCGTGGTTTTCTTTATACAAAGAGCGCCCCGTTTGTCTTCCAAACGGGGCGTTTTTTTCTCTCTCCGCTCACTACCGCCTCCCTCCTTGAGGGAGGTGTCTGCCCACAGGGCAGACGGAGGGGGAGAAACTGCCCATCACTTATCACTTATCACTTATCACTTAGCACTTATCACTTATCACTTATCACTTATCCCCCCCGACGGCACACCTTGGCATCTGTCGACCGCGGCCACTCGCTCAGTGTCGCTTATGGCAGCAAAAAAAGCGGTGTCTTTCGACACCGCTTTTCGTTTGTTTATTAGCCCTTAACGGAACCAATCATCAGACCGGACTTGAAGTACTTCTGTACGCCGAAGTAAGCAATAAGAACGGGAACAGTGGTAACAATGATCAGGCAGTACTTAATCTGCTCGAAAGCATTGTTAAGTCTCTCCAACTCGGCCTCGCTCATGGAGCCCTGGTTGAGCTGACCGTTACCGGCTGTCATAATTGTACGCAGGAACAGAGCCAGAGGATACAGGTTCTTGTTCCGCAGGTAGATCATAGCATTGAAGTAGTTATTCCAGTGACCAACGATGGTGTACAGGGTGATAACGGAGATGGTAGCCTTTGCCAGAGGAACGGCAATCTTAAACAGGCACTGGAAGTCGTTTGCGCCGTCAATTTCCGCTGCATCGAACAGGTCCTGGGGAATGGAGCTACGATAGCAGGTACGGATGATGAACAGGTCGGAAGAACCGATCAATCCGCTGATCAGGATGGGCCAGATGGTGTTAACCATGCCCAGCTTTGCCTTAACCAAGTAACCGGGGATCATACCAGCGTTAACCAGCATGGTAACAACGATGATTCTGGTGTAGACGTGGCGGGGACGGAACTTAGCTCTGGAAATAGGCCATGCACAGATAATCTGCACGGTCATGGACATAATGGTACCGACTGTGGTGTAGAACACAGTGTTACGGAAGCCAAGCCAAACTTCGTCGTACTGGAACACGAATTGGAAGCCGTCCAGGTTGGGGCCGATAGGCCACAGCAGAACACGACCTGTTGCAAGTGCCTCACCGTTGGAGATAGAGCCGATGATAACGTACCATACGGGGTAAGCAACGACGAGAAGGAACAAGAACAGAATGGTGGAAGTAATGACATCGAGAACCTTATCAGAGAAGGGCTTCTGGATTTTATTTACTCTTTTCTTAAACATAATCTCAGCCTCCCTTTCTTAGAACAGACCCTGTTCGCCATCGGTCAGCCAGTTTGCGATCCAGTTAACCAGGATCATCATAAAGGAGTTGATGACGGAGTTCATAAGACCAACAGCAGAACCGTAGGACGAACGGTTGTTGGCAAGACCGAACTTATAAACATATGTAGAAATAACTTCGGACTTATCCAGATTCAAGGTGTTCTGCATCAGATAAACCTTTTCATAACCGACGCTCAAGATGCCGGAAGTACGCATAATGAAACGGATAACGATGGTAGGCATAATAGCGGGCAGATCAACGCTGAAAATACGGCGCAGACGGCTAGCACCGTCGATAGTAGCAGCCTCGTGCAGCTCGTGGTTAACGCTGGAGAGGGCAGCCACGTACATAATGGTAGACCAGCCGGTGGATTTCCAAACGCCAGACCAAACAAACAGGTGGCGGAATGTGCCTTCCTCAGACATCAGGTCTCTGTTGAAATCAATACCGAACTCACGGCAGAAAGCGCCAAGCAGACCGGAAATGGGGTTAAGGATCTGGTTCATCAAACCGACCATAACGACGGTAGAAATGAAGTGCGGAATGTAAGAAATATTCTGAGTAACCTTCTTGAGGACCTTATGCTCATTAATATGGAGCAGCAGAGCCAGAATAATAGGTGCCGGGAAGGCCACACAAAGGGAGTAAACGGAGAGTGCCAACGTATTTATCGTAATTTCTTTCCACTCATAGTAGTTGAAGAATTCGATAAAGTTGGAAATACCCATCCAGGCACTACCCATAATACCGTCTTTTGCCCGGTACTCACGGAATGCAACCTGCAGACCGTACAAGGGGAACACTTCGAACAGAATGTAATAAATACAAGCAGGGGCGAACATCAGGTGAAGCCGCCAGTGCTTCTTAAAGTTTCTCCAAATTATTTGACCTTTGGAGATAGGGCGTAGGGCGTACGCTTGGCTGACAGTTAAAGTCGCCATACACATCATCCTTTCTGGATTTGCGAAGAAATCGTCCGAAATTTTCTTCACGTTTTAGTAGGGATTCCCGCATAAGGGGCAAAATAACCCCAAGGAACCCATTAACAAGGCATAGTGTACCATAATTTACCGACTTTTGCAATTCATCATAATCACCAAAAAACGATACCCATTTTTGTGCAACTTGCACAAAGACACATTTATAGGGAAAACCCGGTACTTTTCCTGTCGAAATAAGGCATTTTACCCTCATTTCCACGGTTTTTCAAACCGCAAAAATTTCCGCCCGTTTTTTTACTTAAAAATTTTTTGAAAAAATTTTTTCAGGGCGGCTTGCATACCGCAAACCGCCCTGTTTTTTAGTGTTTTGTCAGCTTTCTCTGGATGAGTTTTACGATTTCCACCACGGGAATCACCAAAACTGCCAGACCCATTGCAATGCCGTACTCCGTAAGGCCAATGGGGGTAAAGCCAAAGGCCGTTGCCAGGAAGGGCACTTCGATAACAAGGGTAGTCAGCACAAGGCTTCCCAGCATTGCCGCCCACAGGACCTTATTGTGGGAGTGCAGAGAAAATACGCTCTTTCTCTGGGAACGGAGGTTAAAGGAGTGGAAAATCTCGCACATACTCATGGCAAGGAATGCCATGGTCATACCGTGTCCGGATTCGCCCACCTTCCGCAGGGTGTCAAACCAGCCGGTGCCGTACTCGATAGAAGCGCCAACAAGGTAAGAAACAATGGTAATAACGGTAACGAGAACGCCCTGATAGATCACATCCACGCCCAAGCCGCCGGAGAAAATGCCGTCGCCGGAGTTTCTGGGAGGTCGGTTCATGGTGTCGGGCTCTGCTTCTTCCATGCCCAGTGCCAGCGCGGGGAAGCAGTCGGTTACCAGGTTAATGAACAACAGGTGTACGGGATTCAGAAGCACGAAGCCCATGAGTGTTGCGCCAAATACGCCCAGCACCTCACTCATATTGGAAGCCAGCAGGAACTGGATGGCCTTGCGGATATTGTCATAAATCCGGCGGCCCTCCCCTACTGCGGAAACGATGGTGGCGAAGTTATCGTCGGCCAGCACCATATCCGCCACATTTTTGGTAACATCGGTACCGGTGATGCCCATACCCACGCCGATATCGGCGGACTTAATAGAGGGGGCGTCGTTTACGCCGTCGCCGGTCATAGCGGTGATGCAGCCATTTGCCTTCCAGGCCTTTACGATGCGGGTCTTGTGCTCGGGCTGTACACGGGCGTATACGCCGTATTTCTTCACGAATTCGCAGATATCCTCGTCGGAGATGGCATCCAGCTCAGCGCCGGTGATAGCCTCAGAAGCGTCGGTAATAATGCCCAGCTCCTTGGCGATGGCAACGGCGGTGTCCTTATGGTCGCCGGTGATCATAACGGGGCGGATACCGGCTGCCCGGCATTCCTCAATGGCTGCCTTAACCTCGGGACGAACCGGGTCAATCATGCCGGTAAGGCCCAAGAAGACAAGCTCCTGCTCCAAAAATTCGGGGGTATTGTCGGCGGGCTTTTCGTCCCACAGCCGCTGTGCCGCAGCCAGCACACGCAGGGCCTTATCTGCCATGGCCTTATTGTCTGCCATAATGGCGGCAATCTTTTCCTCGGTCATGGGCTTAACTTCGCCGTTTTCCAGATAGTACTTACACCGGGCCAACACCAGATCGGGACCGCCCTTGGTGTACTGAATGAACTTTGCGTCTGCGGCGTGGATGGTGGACATCATCTTACGGCCGGAGTCAAAGGGAGCCTCGTCCACACGGGGCGTAGCTTTCTCCAAATCCTGCTTCTTAAGACCCAGCTTGCAGGCAAAGTTTACGAGAGCGCACTCGGTAGGCTCACCCTCTGCCTCATCACTGTCGTTGAGATTTGCGTCAGAGCACAGCGCCATAGCGGTAGCAACCAGCTTTTCGTCGCCGGTGGCTTCCAGAACGGTCATCTTATTTTGGGTCAGAGTGCCGGTCTTGTCGGAGCAGATTACTTGGGTACAGCCAAGGGTTTCCACAGCGGTCAGGCGGCGGATAACCGCATTGCGCTTACTCATTTTGGTAACGCCGATGGACAGCACCACGGTAACCACCGTAGCAAGCCCCTCGGGGATGGCGGCAACCGCCAGAGAAACAGCCACCATAAAGGTGCTGAGAATGCCGCCCACGGAGTAGTTGCCCTTCATCACCAGATTAAAGGCAAAGATAAATACGCAGATGCCCAGCACAAGGAAGGACAGGGTCTTGCCCAGCGCGTCCAGCTTCTTCTGCAGGGGAGTCTCCTCTTCTTCCGCAGCTGCCAGTGCGCCGGCGATTTTACCCATTTCCGTATCCATACCGGTTTCGGTAATCACAACCTTGCCACGGCCGTACACCACGGTAGAACCCATATAGCACATATTCTTCCGGTCGCCCAGAGGAACTTCCTCCTGTCCGGCAGTGAGATTCAGGGCGTCAATGAGCTTATTGACAGGCACGGACTCGCCGGTGAGCGCCGCTTCTTCAATCTTTAAGCTGGCGTTTTCGATAATTCTGCCGTCGGCAGGCACGGCGTCGCCGGCCTCCAGCACCACGATATCGCCGGGCACCAGTTCGGAAGAAGGCAGCGTGATCTGCTTTCCGTCCCGGATCACCTTACAGGTAGCGGCAGTCATGGTCTGCAGAGCCTCAATGGCCGCTTCCGCCTTGCTCTCCTGAATCACGCCCAAGATGGCGTTGAGCAGGACAACCACCAGAATAATGCCCACTTCCACAAGGCCTTCGGTCAGATGGCCAAAGTCCCGGGGCTCGGGCAGCTGCATAAAGTCCAGAACGGTGGTAGCTGCGGAAACCACGGCTGCGATCATCAGAATGATGAGCATGGGGTCCTTCAGCTGGGCGAGGAAACGCTGCAAAAGCGAGGGCTTTTCCGCTTCCTTCAGCTTATTGGGGCCGTACTTTTCCTGCCGCTTTAACGCCTCCTGAGAAGAAAGGCCGTCGGTTGTCACATCCAGGTTTTTGAGGACCTCCTGGGTGGACAGGGTGTAGGTTTTCTGCATCCGAATAACACTCCTTAATCTTAAATAAAAAAGACTTATGCACAGCTCTCCCGCAGTGCATAAGTCTCATTCTTACATAAACATCCCGAGCCGAAGCCGTATTGACGAAATGTTTCAGGCAGGCGGGCCTGCCCGGAATTACTCCCTTATGATGTTCTTACTATATCAATTAATGCCCCAAAAGTCAAGTATTAACCGCAAAAATGGAATTATCTTTATTTCGACAAGCTTCTTTTTGAAGCATCAGGCTTCCACGGCCTGAATCAGCTCTCCCAAAACCGGCTCAAAGGCAGCGCCGTACCAGTGGTTTTCAAGGGTGGCTGTGTAGCGGATGCAGGCGACTGTATAGTCGGCGGCAATTTTTGCGGCCTCCGGGGCGGTTTTTCCCCGGGTCATTGCGCCCACAAAGGAGGATGCGTAAATATCGCCGGTGCCGTGGCAGCTGTTGGGAAGCTTTTCGTGCTCGTAGTAGCTGCGCTTCTCCCCTTCCGCTACTAATACGCCCGTAAAGCCTTCCCGGTAGGAAACACCTGTGAGGACAATATTCTTGCAGCCCATCTCCTGCAGCTTATGAATAAGGGTTTCAATATATGCTTCATCGTAGCTTTCCCGATACTCCACCCCGGTGAGAAAACACGCCTCGGTGATATTGGGCAGGATGTAGTCTGCGGCGGCGCAGAGCCGTCCCATTTCGTTCGCGTATGCCATATCGAAGATGGGATAGAGCTTGCCGTTATCGGCCATAGCGGGGTCAACAATCAAAAGACCGCCCGCTTCCAGCGTTGCCTTGCGGATATTGAGCACATACTCCACCTGACTGATGCTTCCCAAGTAGCCGGTATAAATGGCAGCGAACTGAATTTTTTCCTTTTCCCAGTGGCTGCAGATATTGGGCATATCGTCTGCGAGGTCCCGGAAAGTAAAGCCGGTAAAACCGGCAGTATGGGTAGAAAGAACTGCAGAGGGCAGAATTGCCGTCTCCACGCCGCAGGCGGAGAGAATGGGCAGCGCCACGGTCAGAGAACACTGACCCACGCAGGAAATATCCTGAATGGTTAAAATGCGTTTATAAGACATAAAAGTCACCTCTTTCATTTTTTGCCTATTATACCCTTTATTTTGGTAATATGCAACTATCCAGTTTTCATATTTTTTATAAGGTCAGTTTTGGTTTTTCCTTTTATTGCGCCGCACCCGATTGATATGCCGCTCGAATTCGCCCCCCGCAATCAGCTCCGCAAGCAAATACTGTTCAAAAGAGGGTACAGTGCAAGCGTAAAAGCCCAGCTTCCTGTCAAACTCCCCTATTAAATCCGGCGGCAGAATCATATATCCCACCCGGATGGCAGGAGATATGGTGCGGGAAAAGGTGTTAATATAGATTACATTGCTATCCTCTGACAGAGAAAAGAGGGTTTCTTCGTGTTTTTTTGAAACCGTCAGCTCCGAATCGTAGTTATCTTCAATAATATAGCCCTTTCGCTCCCGGGCCCACTGTAGATATTCCCGCCGCTTGCCTGCGCTGGCCGTAACAAGGCTGGGGTAGCTGTTATAAGGTGTAATGTGAAGCACCTTTGCGGCGGTGCTGCGCAGCTGCTCTGTCTTGATGCCGTTGTTTCCCAAATCCAAAAGCTCAAAACTTATCCCATTAGCATTATAAACCTGCCGGATTTTTTCATAAGAGGGATTCTCCAGACCATAGATCTTATCCTTGCCTAAAAGCTGAAGCGCCAGGCTGTATAAGTATTCCGCACCTGCGCCCACGACCACCTGCTCAGGATCAGCAGAAATCCCTACAGATCTGCGCAGATAATTGCAGATCTCCCGGCGCAGAGGCAGGCAGCCCTTATGGTGAGATTTTTGCAACAAGGCTTCTGCGTAATCCGAAACAACCTTTCGCATAGCCTTGGCCATCACAGAGAAAGGAAACTCTGTCCCGTACACCTCCGGGCAGGTTTCAAAAACAGGCATCAGCCGCTCCTCCTGTGCGCCGTGGAGCAAAAAATCGCCTTCCTTATAAATGACATAATACCCGCTTCGGCTGCGAGCCTCCGCATACCCTTCTTCGCACAATAGACCGTAGGCGTGTTCGATGGTAATTACACTGACGCCCATCTCCTCGGAAAGAATACGCTTTGACGGCAGCTTACTGCCATAGGCATAGGCGCCGGAAACAATATCCTCCCGCAGCTGTTTATAAAGCTGCAGGTAGATCGGCTCTGCATTTTTCTTAATTAAGTACCTCATTTTCCACCTGCCAAAGGTTTTTCTTTGATTATACCAATACACCGCCCAATGTACAAGAAAAAAATCCGCGGAACTTTCCCTTTCTTACTGGCACCAAAAAGAGCACCCCGACGGGGTGCTCTTTACATCGCTCTTAATAAATTACTGTCAGTCTGGCGAGATAGTATACTGTATTAATCAGTATAACCATGTACCCAAAACCATAGGCAATCTTTTTTGATTTAAGAATGTCCGTATTCAAAAACAGGCATACTGCGATAACCAAAGGAATTGCCATGGCATTATATCGAAAATACGAGCTGAAGTCCAGCTTTAACAGAGAAATCAGTGCTCTTGTAACGCCGCAGGTTGGGCACGGAATATGTAATAACATCAATACCGGGCAAGTAAGGCCCATAATTTCCATTCCGCCAGTATAGACTATAAAAGCAATTAGCAGAAGTACATTTCTTTTAATTATGCCTTTTGTGCGCACTTAAATAAGCGTCATGAATTTGTTGAAGTTTACTTCCTTCGCCTTCTTGGTAATAGTAAACCAGTCAACAATTGTCAGAATGCCACAGCAGCCGCCGGTAAGCAATTTCAGGATGCCCATACCGGTATCTCCCAGCATAAATCTGTCAATTCCAAGACCACCAAGGAACAAAGAAACTAACAGCAAGGTGGTAGGCTCCTTAAAATCCATTGCGGAAACCAAGGAGAATTTCTCATCGTCAATTGTTCTCAGTTTTTCCTTTATGAAAATAATCTTCTCTGCGGGAAAGTACTTCTGATTTGTCATAATAAACAAATCGATTTTTTGCTGATCCATATTTTTTACCCCTTTAAAGTAGTGTTCGACATACATCGACAAAAAACATTATATCTGTATTACAGATAAATGTCAATATCTTTATTGCAGATATCGCATAATAATCAAGGGGGGATCATTATGCAATTCAAAAACCTACGGGGCATTCGAGAAGACCGAGATATCAAGCAAAAAGATATCGCAAAATATTTGAATGTTTCACAAAACACATATTCGCAATACGAAACAGGTGTCATTTCACTAACTGCAGAAGTTTTGATCAAATTAGCTGACTATCACAAAGTAAGTATTGATTATTTGCTTGATAGGACCAACAATCCCAATATACAAAAATAGGTCGTAGATTTCACGACCTATTTTTTATTCCCTGTTCCAAAATAAAGCTTCTTCTCCCAAAATGTTCGGTGCGGTGTAAAAGTCCCCGGCGGTGCGCAGGCTCATGGCCGCTGCCACTCGCTCCAAAACCGACTACTGCGCTCTAAACTGACGCGCAGCGGCAGGAGGGGTACTTAGGGGAGGGCGCTCTGAAATCGGGGTAATAATTTGGAAAAACACCATAGTCCCGATAGATTTCACTTAGCCACCTCCCCTAAGCCGCATTCTTTGGGTACTTTCTTCGGCGGAGCAAGAAAGTACCGCCCCCGGCAGGGACCGGCAGTTCGTCTTGCGGCAAGGCATCGAGAGATTTGTCCTGTTGCGGTGCCCGACATCTGCCTGCGTCGACGGCGCTCCTTGGCATCTGTCGACCGCGGCCACTCGCTTCGTCAAAGCACAAGTTACAATGCTCCATTTTCCGCAAGCGGAAAATTCCGACTGTATCTTGGCTTTTCCTCTCCCCACAAAGCAGGCTTTGCGGGGTCCCCTTTTTATCCGCCCCCGGCGGCGGTCGGGTCGCTCCCCAGAATCGAACCAAGGTTCGATCCCGCTTTCTTATCGGCACCAAAAAGAGCACCCCATCGGGGTGCTCTTTTTGGTGCCGGCAACCGGAATCGAACCGGTACGCTTTTTACGGCGAGGGATTTTAAGTCCCTTGTGTCTACCTATTCCACCATGCCGGCAGGTATTAAATTGTTCCATCATTCCTCCGGCAACCAAAGGATGTTCTGGCCTCCTGTTGCGGTGCCCGACATCTGCCTGCGTCGACGGCGCTCCTTGGCATCTGTCGACCGCTGCCACTCGCTCAGGTCGCTTTCTCTGCCACAGGCAGCGCTCCCATCGCTCCCCCGCAATGACATGCGTTTTTGGCGACATTGTGTGTTGCGGACGACCAATGATCTCCCCCACAATTATAAATGTTATGTAAACTATTATTTTTGGTAAATCGCCACCTTTTTATCGATACATATTTGACAAATAGAATATTTGGTTTTATAATGTATTTGTCGGGTTTTTGGCCCATTGTCGTGTATTATACTGAGAAAGAAGGATCAGTCTATGTTTCAAATTGTTCGTAAAAAAGAACTGAACGATGCCGTTACCCTGATGGACATTCAGGCTCCCTTTATCGCCAAAAAAGCAAAGGCAGGTCAGTTCATCATTTTCCGCATTGATGAGAAGGGCGAGCGCGTTCCTCTTACCATCGCCGGTTATGACCGTGAAAAGGGCACCGTCACCATCATTTTCCAGAAGGTCGGCTT
>JAZSKZ010000074.1:0-11874 GCA_045535135.1 Faecousia sp. | reverse complement strand
TGTTGACGTATGCATCTCCAACGAAGAAGACGCAAAAGACGTTTTCGGCATCGAAGCAGAAGCTACTGACATCTATGCAGGCGAACTTAACCACGAAGGCTACAAATCCGTAGCAAAACAGCTTGCTGACAAGTTCGGCTTTGAAATGGTTGCCATCACACTCCGCGAAAGCCATTCCGCATTTGACAACGGCTGGAGCGCAATGCTCTACAATGTAGCAAAGGGTGAGTTCTGCTTCTCCAAGAAGTATGACCTGCACATCATTGACCGTGTAGGCGGCGGCGACAGCTTCGGCGGCGGCCTGATCTACTCCCTGCTTTCCGGCAAGGACACTCAGGCAGCAGTTGAGTTTGCAGTAGCAGCCTCTGCCCTGAAGCACACCATCGAGGGCGACTACAATATGGTTACTGTCGCTGAGGTGGAAAAGCTGGCAGGCGGCGACGGCTCCGGCAGAATTCAGAGATAAAAACCAATAAAAATCCCGTGGAGAAATCCACGGGATTTTTTATTTCAGCAGACGAAATACCTGCTCTACAGTTTTCTTCATATTTTCCCGGGCAGTGGTACTGTCCATTGCCTCCTGCAAGGTGCAAGGCTTTTGCAAAATAGGGAAATATGCCAAAATGCCTTTTTGGTTGCACACTTTAGCCCCTTCTGCAACGCTTCCCGCAAACGCAAGCACAGGCACATTATGTTTGGCCGCCAACCGGGCTACGCCGGAGGGCACTTTTCCCATAACCGTCTGGGCATCCAATCTGCCCTCACCGGTAAGTACATAGTCTGCACCCCGGATTTCTTTCTCCACGCCCAAAGCTGAAAGCACAAGGGAAACCCCTTTCTCCAGCTTTCCTCCCAAAAAAGTAAGAAACGCAAAGCCCAAGCCGCCGGCAGCGCCGGCGCCGGGGGCATCCGGGTCTGCGTCCGGGAAAGTCGCCTTTGCCAAATGGGCAAAGGTGGCTATGCTTTCGTCCATTTCCTTTACCATTTGGGGCGTGGCACCCTTTTGCGGTCCGTAAACCGCACTACAGCCCCACTGGCCGCACAGGGGATTTTCCACATCGCAAGCAATGCGGAAGGTACATTCCTTTAATTGGGGCAACACTTTTTCCGTGCGGATATAGGCAGCCTTTGCCACACCCTCTGCACCGAAAGGCACAGGTGTTCCCTCTTTGTCTAGAATTTCAAAACCCAGCGCCTGCAGCATACCGATGCCGCAATCGTTGGTTGCGCTGCCGCCGATTCCTATAATAAAGTCCCGGCAGCCGTTTTCGATTCCGTGGACAATCATCTCACCCACGCCGTAGGTGGTGGTGTGCATAGGGTTCTTTTCCCCATCGGTTATCAGCGTAATTCCTGCGGCGGCAGACATTTCCATCACCGCCACCTTACCGGCCTTGCCATAGGTACAGGAAATTCTTCTTCCCAACGGGTCGCAAGCCTGCACCTGCTGCCATTCTCCGCCCAAGCCGGAAATCAGTGCCTCCACCGTACCCTCGCCGCCGTCTGCCACCGGGAAAACCACCGTTTCTGCCTGGGGATGCGCCAATCGCACACCTTCTGCCGCCGCTTTTCCGGCGTCCAGTGATGTCAGGCTTCCTTTAAACGAGTCAATAACAATTACCGTTTTCATTCCGGCAGTACCATAACAGCCACACCATCGGGAATGGCCACAATTTTACTGTCTGCTTTTCCCAACAGCGCCCGGGCCTTTTGGATTGCTTCTTCCAGCGAGTGCGCCGGGTGCATATGCATTTTTTCTACCATTTCGTCGGGCATTTCAGATACGTAAATCACCTGTGCCCGGAGGAGAATCCGTACAAGAATCTGAGACTGCCACTGGTCCGGCCGGGTTTCCTGCCGATCCCGAGATAAAAAGTCTGCCATAATCTCCGCGAGGGATTCCTTATCTGCCAGTTGGTGGTAGAAATGGTCGCCGCCGGTGCCGTCTGTGGAGGAGGCCAACATAATAATCACGCCGCCGTCCCGGACCGTTGCTTCTGCAGCCGTCATACCCTTCACGGCCTGATAGACATTCTGATCCAGCGGATAGCCGCCGTTGGTGGAGATAACAATATCCGCCTCCACCCGCTTGGCGCCGCAAAGCCCGGACAGGAAATCCGTACCTTTTTTATGAGCCGCTTCCAAATCGCCGGCCACGGCGTAGATGACCTTCTTTTCACTGTTGAGCACCACATTTACGATGTAACACAGCTTCGCCGTCTTTGCCGCCCACAGCATATCCTGATGGATAGGGTTATTCTGCAGAATGCCGGTACGGGCGCAGGGGTGAGCAATAAACTCAGAGCAGTGGTTAGCCAGCACTGTAGCCCGTCCGCTGACACCGGGCAACACACTCTTTCTGCCGCCAGAGAAGCCGGCAAAGAAGTGGGGCTCAATGAAGCCCTCCGCCACTAATAAATCCGCTTCCGCCGCCAATTTATTAATCTGGCACTGACCGCCGGAGGGCAGTGTGCCGATATGGGCAAGCATACTGTCGTCGGCGCAATCGTGGATATAGATATTTTCCTTAGCCACAATCTCTTCACCGAATTTGCCGATTAGTTCTTCCTTTGTGGTCTCCCGGTGGCAACCGGTGGCAATCAGAATAGTAATATCCGCTTCGGGATTTCCCTTGCGAATTTCCCGGAGCATAACAGGCATAATCACCTTGCTGGGTACAGGTCGGGTGTGGTCGCTGGCAATAATTACAACCTTCTTTTTGCCTTTTACCAGCTCACAGAGCGGCGCAGAGCCTACGGGATTTGCCACCGCCTGTTCTACCAAAGTGTTCTCATCCGCTTCGGGGATATATTCCTCCACAGAGGAGGTGAGTACTGCCGCCAGTTCCTCCTCGCGGAAGTCATAGCTCAGTTCTTGTTTTCCGTAAGGGAATTTTACAGTGCGCATTTTCTATCCTCCTTATGCCTCGTAGACAGTTCTGCCTGCAATAATGGTCTTTTTTATATCAAATTCATCGTTTGTGATGATAATATCTGCATCCTTGCCCGTATCCAGCGAGCCCTTTTTGTCGTCAATGCCCAAAGCGGTGGCGGGGTTCAGGGATGCGCCGTTGACGCATTCCCACAGCGGCGCATCGGAATTGCAGTAGAAATTCCACACGCCCTTATTCAGCTTCAAAACGCTACCTGCCACAGTGCCGTTTTCCAAGCGGCAGACGATATCCCGATAAATCACCTTGTTTCCACCTAAGGTATACTCACCGTAGGGCAGACCGCCTGCAGACAGGCAGTCGGTAATAAAGCAAAGCTTTTTGCCCTTCAGCTTCCAAAGCATATTATAAAGCGCCGGCTGAACATGGAACATATCCACAATGACTTCGCAGGTAACATCGCTATTTAGCGCCGCTCCCACTACACCGGGCTCCCGGTGGGTCAGGGGTGTCATCGCATTAAACAGGTGGGTTGCGTGCTTTACACCGGCAGCAATCCCGGCCATTGCCGTGTCATAGGTGGCTGCGGTGTGTCCCATAGATACCACCACATCCGTATCCCGGCAAATTTCCCGGATAGCCTCGAAGTCCTCTGTATCCGTTTCCGGTGCCAATGTGATAACACGGATAATGTCCTTATATTCTTTCACAAATGCTGCATCCGGGGCAAGGATATATTTGGGGTCCTGTGCGCCCTTTTTGCTTTCACTGATGAAGGGGCCTTCTGCGTGGCAGCCCAAAATAGCGGCACCATCCCACTCCTTGCTGCTCTCTTGCAGTTCCCGGCAAATCTCCAACGCCTTGCGAACGACCTTCATATCCACCGTCATTGTAGTGGGCAAAAAGCCGGTAACGCCGTTTTTCATAATGCCGTTTGCAATGGTGAAAATGCTTTTTTCCTCACAGTCGCAGGTGTCTGCGCCCAGATAGCCGTGAATGTGCAGGTCGATAAGACCCGGTGCTACATAGCCGCCCTCTGCATCTATAATTTCTGTATCTGCCGGCACAGTGCTGTCAGGCACAACGCCGTAAATCACATCGGTATACAGCAAGGTATAGCCGGTGAGTATTCTGTCTTTTAAAATAATCTTTCCGTTTTGAATACCTTTCATATAAAAAACCTCCTTGGTCTATATTCCTCTACTTTAATTGTAGCAAATTCTTGTGAAAAAGCAACAGAAAAAAACGAAGGGAAACTCCCTTCGTTTTTTATCGGGTGTTCCGTCTTTTATCATTCAGCGCCGCAAGATAGGCATAAGAAATCCAAAAGCCGTCCCGGCGCAGCAGCGAGCTTTGCAGCGCTTTCCCGCCCTCCCGGTCGCCGTTTTTATATAAGTATTCCCCATAACCGAAAGCTAAAATCGAGTATTCCAAATCCGACGCTTCCGACTTCAAAAACACTTCAAATTCCTCCCGGCTGATTACTCCTGCTGCCAGTGCCATCACCCGCTCATAAGAAAAGTGGTGCCCCACCGCCATACCGGGGCGGTACTTTTTCAGAAGCGTTTCTTTCTCACCTGTCCGCCAGGCGCACAGGGTATGCCAGTAGATTTCCGCAATCTGCATCTCCTCGTCGCTGTGGGCATAGGCGGCTGAAAACTCCTCCATAGCCCAAGAGTATTTCCCCATAAGAAACAGGCACAGCCCCATTCGATAGCTTAAATCCACCACATCGCCGCCCAAATTCCGGCAGGCGAGAAAATCTGCCAGCGCCAGCGCCGGCTGGAGGGTATTAAGATACCGGGGTGCCCGCAGCCGATAACCCAGCCGATTATCCGGCTGGCGCGCAATCGCCGCAGAGTAAACGGGAATTGCCTCCCGGTAACGAAGCTGGTAGCAAAGCGCACCTGCCAGCCGCAGAAGACCATCAAAGCTTTCCTCTCCCCGCAGAGATGATACTTCCGGGGAATCCTTCAGGGTACAGGGCAGATTCTCAATTTGACTATCCGGCATTGCGTGGACATCCGCAAAAAATTCACCCATCGGGTTATCCCTCCGTAATTGTTTCTTTCCGCCGAGAAAAATATACGCTGCACAGATAAAAAGACAGACTCAGCAGCATAATGCACACGCCCGGCGTGAGCAGATAGTAGTAGGCTTGTCGGAAAAACGCACCCCGGCGGTAGGCGAAATTCACCATCGTGCCCCAAGTGGGATAGTATAAATCCCCAAAACCCAAAAAGCTAAGGGTGGATTCCATCATAATGCAGCTGTTAACGCCCAGCAAAAACCGGGACAGCAGCACATCGCTTAAATTGGGCAATGTGTGGAAAAGCACAATATGCCCCGGAGAAAAGCCCTGAATAACACAGTTTTCCATAAAGGGCTGGGTGTTCAGATGGATTACCTTTGCCCGAACGCTGCGGGCAATCCCCACCCACGAAAACAGGGAAATCAGCAGGATAAGATTCCACCGGGAGCTTCCCAAAAAGGTGGCAAGCACCATAAGCACCACCATTTTCGGCAGCAGGGCAAACACATTGATGACACCGTTTGCCACCGTCCCGGGCGCACCCTTTGCCGTTGAGGCAACGCCGAAAAAAGTGCCCAGCAGCATTGTCAGCACGCTGCTGCATATACCCACGGTTAGGGTATCCCGGGTGCCGTATACCAGCTCTGTGAAAATATCATAGCCTAGATTGTTAGTACCTAAAAGATGTTCTCTTCCCGGCTCCAGCCAGGGTGCGAACATTTCCTTCTGCCCATAAGGTGTAAATAAAGAGGGAAACAGCGCCATCAACAGGAAAAAGGCAAAAATGCCCATACCGACAAGCAGAGGGATCAGCGCCTTACGCTTCATAAGTATCCCTCCTTGCCTTAGGGTCTATGAGGACACAAAGCGTGTCGCAAATCACGATGGCGCTTACCAGCATCCCTGTGGTAACAAACAAAATTCCCTGAAGAAGGGGATAGTCCAAGGTATTTACCGCCTGCGTAAGTAAGGTGCCCATACCGGGCACAGAAAAAATGTTTTCCACCACCACCGAGCCGCCTACACATACGCCCACGCTCAGCCCCACCATAGAAATAAAAGGCTGGGCAATGTTGCGAAGCATATAGGAAAGCTGCACCTTTTTGTGGGAAAGACCTCGCTGGCGGGCATAAAGCACATATTTTTCTCCAGCGATTTTTGCCGCCGTGTTTCGCATGAGCAAAAACCGGGAGGGCAGTGTGCCGAGTGTCAGCGTCAGCACCGGGAGTACCAAATGCCACAGTCTGTCGGCGAAAAATCCCGGTTCTCCAGGCATTACCCCCGCGGAGTTTAGTCCCGTATAGGGAAACCAGCGGTTTTCGAAGCAGAAAAACACCATTAGAAGCAGACCCACCAAAAAAGCCGGCAGGGTGTTGACCCCAATCTGCGCCACCGTGGAAAGCTTATCTCCCAAGCTGTCCTTTCGGTAACCGCAGGCAAGACCCCAAAAAAGGCCCAGCGCTGTAGAGAAAAACACCGCAGGCAGTGTAATCTGCAAGGTATAGCCCAACCTTTCCTCAATCAGGGCAGATACCACCGCCTCTTTTTTGAAGGAGTAGCCTAAGCTGCCGTCCAAAAGGGAGAGAATATAGTGGTAGAACTGAACGAAAATATTCTCATCCAAATGGTGTGCCTTGCGATAGTATTCCTCCTGCGCCACAGTCAAATCCTCCTCCGCCATACCGGTGAGGTAGGCGATGGGATTACCCGGGAGCAGACGGGGCAGTGCAAAATTTAAGATAATCACCACAAGAAAACACACCAGTGCAGCCAGTATGTTTTTTCTGTACTTTTTCACCGGTGTGTCCTCCTTTTACGCTTTTTCTATGGTAAACCAAGTATTAATATTATTCAGACCGAAGGTAAAGTCCACGGTCAAATTCATAAACTGCGCGCTGTGGACATACATCATGTTGTCCCAATAGAGCGCAACCAAGGGCATATGATCTGCGTAGTAATCCTGCAGCTTTCCGGCGGCGGCGCTGTATTCCTCGATGGTCTTTGCACTAGCCATTTCCGCTAAAATCTGGCTAAACACCGGGTCAAATACCTGACAGCCGCCCTGCACGGCATGGTTGCCGTCCACATAAATAGAGCCAAGACCGTTCATCATTCCCATACCCGCGGCGGTGTAGCCGAAAATTGCCGCTTCATGGGTTACATTGTTTTGGGAGAATTTGTTGCTGGTTTTGGCATTATAAGCCGCACTGTCCACCACGTCCAGCACCACCCGGATGCCGAATCGCTCCAGAGAGGTTTTTACCAGCTCCGCATAGCCGGTGTGGGCGGTTTTGCTGCCGTTTACCGTGAGGGCAAAGGAAAATTCCTCACCGGCTTGGTTTACATAAAATCCGGCAGCATTTTTCCGGGTATAACCGGCTTTTGCCATATGGGTTGCCGCCTTTTCATAGTACATACCCAGCTTTTCCGTTTCTTTATAGCCTACGGTCGTGGTAGGTGCAAAGCCCTTATTGGGGGTAACGGCATAGGCGCTGCCAAAATAAGTCTTAAACGCCTCGTAATCCAACGCAGCGGCCACCGCTTTGCGAAGCTCCTCATTTACAAACGAGCCTTTGCTGTTGTTAAAAGCCAGCACTGCAGGCACATTGGCCGCCGGGACATTTACAAGGGAGATTTTTCTGTCCTCAGCAAGCACATCCTGATAGGCAGAAGAAACGCCCGTAGCATAGGTCCATACCATTTGGATATCCCCCTGTCGGAGGGCCATATACATTGTATCCTCGTTGCCGAACAAGCGGTAGATTACCTTTTCCACCTTGGGGCTTTGGGGATAATAGGGATTCTTTTCAAAGGTCAAGGTGCCGCCCTCTTTGCTGAAGCTTGTGAGCTTATAGGGTCCGCAGCTTACTCGCTTGTCGGCATCTGTAACCGTGTCTTCCCTACCCTCGTAAATATGCTTGGGCATTACCCGGAAGGCGGTCATATTGGTAAGCTCCCGCACATTGGCAGTTGCTAATGTCAGAGAAACACTCCGCTTATCGTCAGACAAGCTGTAGGCGGTGTATTTCGCTTTTGTTACGTTTCCTGCGCTGTCGGTCTGGTCCTGCAGGTTGGCGCTGCCGTTCATATCCTCATACTGCAGGGTATAAAGAATGTCCTCTGCCGTAACCGCTACGCCGTCAGACCATGTCATTTCCTCCAAAATTGTAAACGTCCAGGTTTTTCCGTCTTTTGTTTCATAGCTTGCCAAAAGTGGATAAAAATTTCCCAAGGTATCCTGCGATACCAGCGGCATTTCCGACACGCCGGAGGAGAGCATATCGTAACTATATTCTCCCCGGGTGGCGGTTTCGATGACGCTCATTGTCCCGATTACCACCTGAGATAGTCCCGCTTCCGGCTTCTTACAGCCGGAAAGCAAGCCAAAAATCAAAAGCAGACTAACCAATACGGCTATAACTCTTTTCTTCACAGAATTTTGCTCCTTCCATCACATATACTTTGTGGCAGTAATGCTCCACCAACTCTTTTTCGTGGCTGATAACAATTACACCGCCTGTCATCACGCGTTTCACAAGGCCCAAAACATTTGCTTGGGTAGACACATCCAGCATAGAGGTCGCCTCGTCCAAAATCAGCACCTTGGGGTGAAACAGCAGACACCGGGCAAGAGCCACTCTCTGGGCCTCGCCGCCGGAAATTTGGTGGGGCAGCTGCCCGGCAATACTCCGGTCCAGTCCTACCTGCGTGAGGATTTCTTCCACCAGTGCTTCCCGCTCGTCATAAGTTTTTGCGAAATGATGGTATTTTATAAGTTCCCGCAGACCATCTCCCACCTTTTGGTTTCCGTCCAAGGATGCATAAGGCTGCTGGTACACCATTTGGATGCCCAATCCCTTTTTGCGGTTATAGGCTATACCGGGAGCAGTAAGCAGCTCCCCGTCCAAGCTCACTCTGCCGTCGTCCGGCGATAAAATACCGCACAGCACCTTACTGAGGGTGGATTTTCCGATACCGCTGCTTCCGTATATGCCTATAATCTCTCCCGGCGCAAGGGAAAAAGATACATCTTCAAAGACCGTCCGGTCGCCGAAGCTTTTTTTCAAGTGCTCCACCTGCATCATATGTCGTTGCACCACCATTCTCTATCTCCGGAGGTGTGGTATCGCAGAGTGTCGCGGCATTCATCTTTCGCCGCCTTGCAGCGCTTATAGAAGGGACACGCGCCCTTTTTCTTTCGCAAAACCGGGGATTCTTCCATTCCGTTTTTCACCAGCGCACCCATTAGCGCCCGGGTGTAGGGGTGGCAGGGTCGCTCCAAAATTCCCTCTGCCGAGCCCTGTTCCAGCGCTCTGCCACCGCAAAGCACCAGCGCCCGGCTGCACTGAGCGGCAACCGACATATCGTGGGTTATGATAATCCGGGCGGCAGTGGGAAACAGGCTATCGAGCATTTCCCAAAACGCCTCCTTACCGCCGCTATCCAGTCCGTTTGTAGGCTCATCGGCAATATTAAGCTTTGCCTCCGAGCAGGCCGCCAGCGCAATGGTTACCCGCTGAGCCATACCGCCGGAAAGCTGGAAGGGGTACTTATCCAAAACCGCCTCCGGCTCCAAAAAACCGGAAAGGCGCAGTTTTTCCTTTGCCGTCTGCGCCCACAGCCCTCTTTTTACCCCCATTCGCTGCAAACCGTCGTACAAATGGCGGCGAATCGTCCGGGTAGGATTCAAAAATTCCGACCCATTTTGGGGGATATAGACTATGGTTTTCCCTAAATAGGCCTGCATATTCTTGCTATCAGACAAATCCTGTCCCAAAAACATAAGATGCCCTGCCTCCGCCGTTACATTAGGCGGCAGCAGCTTCATAAGGGACAGCGCCAAAACGGTTTTTCCCGAGCCGGTCTCCCCGATCAGCGCCAAGCTTTCCCCGGCATCAAGGGAGAATTCTACATTCTGAAGCAGAATCCGCTCGCTTTTTTCCAGCCGGGCACGGACGGTGCCGCTTTGGTACTTTATAATATTTTCCGCCATCACGGCACCTCCTCTCTTTAAGGCACATCCCAAAAAATCAGACCGTAGTGCATAACACTTTCATCGTGCAAAACGCCATCCGGTGCTTCTTTTTTCAGATATTCCGTCAAAAATTCCGTGGTTACCTTATCATCTACGCCAAAAATGGGGAAATAGGCCCGGTATTGGGCCATAACCTCCTCTGCCGGGCGGGCAGTGGTCTTTACCTCCTGCCAAGTGAGAAAATTAGGCCTTCTTCCCATAAGGTACAAAACATTTAAGTAGGTCAGCGCCTCCGTTGCCATACCGCCGGAGCGCACCACAGGCAGACCCTTCATCATTGCCATTCGGTGCTTTTCCCGGGAGCCGCGCATTACCGCAACCAGGCAGCAGCTTCGCCGGGCGGTTTTCTCCATCCGCTCCAGCTCCTCCCGGTTGCAAATGGCAGGACAAAGGGCACTGAACGCCACATCGCAGGTCTTTTCCTCCCGGTAGGTCTCCCAAGCGGTGCACAGAGTTTGAATATTCGCAAGTCCCGCTTCCCACGCCCGATTCTCCAAAACCTGCAAGCAATCATGGTTATTATCCAGCGCCACCACCTGCCGGCAATACTTTGCCAGCTCCATATCATAGCTGCCCGTGCCGGCGCCGATATCCAGCACCCAGTCTGTAGGACGAAGCACGCCCATTTTTATCAGGGTTTCTGCGGTTTTTACCCCCTGCGAATCCGGCTTATAGGGAAGCTTTTCCTCCTGCTTTGCCAAAAAGGAGTAATAGGGCTTCCATTTTTCGATACGGGCAAGGCGCTGCTGCACCGTTCCGTGCCTGCCCTTTTCTTCCCAACGGGCGAGCAAAGTTTCCAGCTGTTCCATCTTTTCTCCTGTAAAAAACCGTCGTGCCCTTTCCCAAGCGCACGACGGTATAGTTCGTTTCTGTGGGGTTTTGACACCCCTATTTTAGCATCTGTCCCGGTTCTTCACAAGCTCCCCCGGGGGATAAAAAATCTGCTTTTTCCTTATTTTCCGGCCGTTTTAGAATCAGTAAAGCTTAAAAATCTCCACCGCCTTGCGGGCAATACGATAAATCGGGCCCTCCAGTTCCTTAGATGCATCCTTCAGCATTTTGCGAATTTCAATGCCTTGGGGGCAATGGCTTTCGCACTTGCCGCAACCGATACAGTTATATGCCGCAGTAGAGTCCTGCCGGGCGGCGCTGCACATAAAATGCTCCTTGAGTCCTGCAAATTTCCCCTCGGAATACCGCCGGTTATAGGCAGCAAACATACCGGGAATATCTACACCTTTCGGACAGGGCATACAGTACCCGCAGCCGGTGCAGCCCACCTTCATTTTGGCATTGATGGCCTTCACCACCTGCTGCAGCATGGCCTGATCCGCCTGGGTCATATTGCCCACATCGCTTTCCGAGGCGCAGGCCATATTCTCTTTCACCATTTCCATGCTGTTCATGCCGGACAGTACGCAGGTCACTTCTTTCTGATCCCACAGCCACCGCAGCGCCCACTGGGCAGGACTGCGTTTCGGCTGATGGCGGGCAATGATCCGCTTGGCCTCCTCCGGCAGAAGATTTACCAGCTTTCCGCCTCGCAGCGGCTCCATAATGATCACCGGGATCCCCTTTGCGGCGGCGTGGTGCAGACCCTTTCTGCCGGCCTGGGAATGTTCATCTAAGTAGTTATACTGGATCTGACAGAAATCCCAATCATAGGCATCCACCAGTTTGCAGAACATATCGGTATTTCCGTGGTAAGAAAAACCAACCTGCCCGATAGCGCCAACAGCCTGCTTTTCCTTCAGCCATTCCAGGATCCCCAAGTCCTTAAGTCTTTGCCATGTGTCCACATCCGTAAGCATGTGCATCAGGTAGTAGTCCACATGATCTGTCCGCAGCCGCCGCAGTTCTTCGTCAAAAAACTTATCCAAAGTCGGAGGCCAGCGGTCTTAGGAAGACAAGTGTTAA
>JAZSKZ010000021.1:0-13777 GCA_045535135.1 Faecousia sp. | reverse complement strand
CACAATCAGCGGCAGCTCCTTCATCTGACCCTCCTGCATCTTGGCGAACAGGTTGTCAAGGGTTACCTTCTGCATTGCGTTGGCGGCGGCATCCTTAGCGGCCTGACGGCGCTGCTCCACCAGCTCTCTTGCCATACGCTCGTCGGTAACGGCATTAAACTCGTCGCCGGGAGCGGGTACATCTGCAAGGCCGGTGATTTCCACAGGAACAGAGGGACCGGCAGTCTTAACGGTACGGCCCTTATCGTTGGTCATAACACGGACACGGCCCACAGCTGTGCCAGCGATGATAATATCTCCCTGCTTCAGGGTGCCGTTCTGCACCAAAAGGGTTGCAATAGGACCACGGGTCTTATCCAGCCGGGCCTCAATAACCGTACCCTTGGCACGGCGGTTGGGGTTAGCCTTCAGCTCCTGCACCTCAGCGGTGAGAATGACCATTTCCAGCAGCTCATCCAGACCCATACCTGTCTTGGCGGAAATAGGCACAATTACCGTATCGCCGCCCCATTCCTCGGGAATCAGGTCATACTTGGTCAGCTGCTCCTTAATCTTATCGGGGTTGGCGGTAGGCTTATCCATTTTGTTGATGGCAACAATAATGGGCACATTCGCCGCCTTGGCATGGTTGATGGATTCAATGGTCTGGGGCATAATGCCGTCATCGGCAGCCACCACCAGAATAGCAATATCGGTGCTCTTGGCGCCACGGGCACGCATAGAAGTAAAGGCGGCGTGGCCGGGTGTATCCAGGAAGGTTACCATATTGCCGTTTACATCCACTGTGTAAGCGCCGATGTGCTGGGTAATGCCGCCGGCTTCACCGGCAGTTACAGAGGTCTTCCGGATTGCATCCAAAGTAGAGGTCTTACCGTGGTCAACGTGGCCCATAACCACCACAACGGGGGCGCGGGTTTCCAGCTCCTCTGCGGTATCCTCGTGGTCGTCAATAATCCGCTCCTCGATAGTAACGGTGATTTCCTTTTCTACCTTACAGCCCATTTCCGTTGCCACATATTCCGCTGTGTCAAAATCGATGGTCTGGTTAATACTGGCCATTACGCCGTTTTTAATCAGGAGCTTAATTACCTCACCGGCCGTTTTCTTCATCCGGGAGGCCAATTCGCCCACCGTGATTTCCTCAGGAATCTTAACCGTTACAGGTGCCTTGCGGGCAATCTCCATCTGTAGACGGCGCAGCTTCTCCTGCTCTTCATTGCGGGACTTGTTGCCCTTAAACTTATTGTCCTTCTTATTCTGCTGCTGACCCTTCTTGCCGCCGATTTTCTGCTTGCCGCCCTGGTAATTCTGCATCCGCTCAGAAACCAGACTGTCCACCCGATCATCAAAACGGGCGCTGTTAACCTGCACTGCAGAGGTATCTACCACCCGGCGCTCCCGCTTTCTTTCCGGCTCCGGTGCTTTTTGGGGCTTTGCAGGCTGGGCAGGCTTTTGCGGCTTTTCTTCTTTCTTGGATGCGGCAGGCTTCTCCTCTGCCTTAGGCTTCTCCTCCGCCGCCTTCGGTGCTTCCGGTGCCTTGGGAGGCTCAACCTTCTTGGGCTGCACCGCAAACACCTGCTCCAGAGAGTCAATTTGATGGGTCTTTGTTACATAGTCAAATACCACATTCAGCTCTTCTTCCGAAAGCACTTGGGTATTAGACTTGGGTTTTTCAAAAAATTTGGAGATGATCTCAGAAATCTCCTTCACGGGCAGCTCAAAATCCGCCGCCACTTCCTTTAACCGATACTTCACTAAACTCATATAAAAAACGCACCTCCATAATCACTTCTTCTTCGATGAGGTCTTGCCGAACCGTTTGTTCTTCTGCGCTGCCTTGGCTTCTGCCCTATGTTGGCGAATCCGACAACTGCGCTTTTCCAGGCTTTCCAGTGCCTTTTCGTAGGCCTTGGGATTTTCCAGCGCCTGTAAAAAAGCAAGTGCCAAGGGCGCATCGGTAAAGGCCGCCAGCGCCAACTCCGTTCTGCCCACGGCAAGACCAAGCTCGGCCTTGGTATAGGGAACGGTAACGCACTGCTGGTCCGTACCGGCAACAAAGCTCTTTGCTCTGCGGCTTGTATGGTCTGTAGCATCGGATGCCACTACCACAAGCCTTGCCCGGTTTGCTCTTGCTGCAGCACCTACAGGCTCTTCACCCAGTTCCGCCAGCCGGGCCTTTTTGGCAAGTCCCAAATAGTTGAGGGCTTTACCCATTGTGGACTCCCTCCATTTCCTTTTCCAGCCGGAGGAAAACCTCCTCGGGAATCGGAACCTCCAGGCTTCTCTCCAGGCTCTTAGATTTCTGTGCCTTTTGCAGGCAGGCCGGATTGGGGCAGATATAGGCACCCCGTCCGTTCATTTTTCCGCTGAAATCCAAGTGCACTACATTGTCTGTTCCACGGACGACCCGGAGCATTTCTCTCTTCGCCTTTCGTTCCCGGCAGCCCATGCACTGCCGCTGGGGAATCTTCTTTTGCATTGGACTACCTCCTGAAATTGCTTATTCTTCTGCCTGAGAAGCAGGCTTAATGTCAATCTTATAGCCGGTGAGTCTTGCAGCCAGACGGGCATTCTGTCCTTCCTTGCCGATAGCAAGACTGAGCTGATCATCGGGCACGATTACCCGGCAGGCCTTGCTTCCGGGAATCAGGCTGACACTTACCACATCTGCGGGGCTGAGGGCGGCCCGGACATACTCACAGGGGTCCTCATTCCACACAACAATATCAATTTTCTCGCCGCCCAGCTCTTCCACAACTGCGCCAACACGGCCACCTCTGGGGCCAACGCAGGCACCTACGGGGTCGATGCCCTCCATAGTTGCACGGACAGCAATCTTGGAACGGCTGCCGGGCTCACGGGCGATATTACGGATTTCTACCTGACCGTCGGCAATTTCCGGGGTCTCCAACTCAAACAGACGGCGTACCACATTGGGGTGAGTACGGGAAACCTGCACCACAGGACCGCGGCCTGCCTGACGAACCTCCAGAACATACACCCGCAGAAGCTGACCTTCCTTGTAGGTTTCACCGGGAATCTGCTCTGTTTTGCGGAGCGTAGCATTGGACTGCTCAGTGCCCTGACCCAGCTGGATATACACATCGCCGTACTGGGGATCCAGACGCACGACTGTGCCGGTGAGCAGCTCCTGAGACTTGGAGGAGTAGCTTTCGTAAACAGAGCCACGCTCCGCCTCACGGATGCCCTGAATCACTACCTGCTTGGCAGTCTGTGCTGCAATGCGGCTGAAGCGCTGAATATCCACAGGCACAGAAATTACATCGCCCACCTGCGCATTGGGCTCCATATGCCGGGCGGCATCCAGATGCATCTGGATGGTAGGCTCCTCCACCTCTTCCACCACGGTCTTGAGCAGGTGCATAGAAAGACCCTGCTCGCTTAAATCCACACGGATATTCTCCGCAGGAATCTCACGGTTTTCCTCACTGTCTTTCCGGTAAGCATTGGTCAGGGCCTGCTTCAGGCGCTCCACCATATACTCCACAGGAATACCCTTGATTTTTTCCAAATCCCGCAGACTTGCGAAAATTTCCCCACCGATATCTACCTGGGCCGCAGCCTGCTTTTTGGCTTTTGTCGTTCTCGCCATTTTTCTTTCCTCCTGTTAGAATTCCACGCGAAGCCGCACCAATGCGACCTCGGATTTTTCAAATGTAATGCGTTCTTTTCCGGCCTCTACGGTAACTTTTCCGTCCTCGTAGCCACGCAAAATGCCGGGGATTTCTTTCAGCCCGTTCCGGGGACGGTAGAGCTTTACCATTATGGGGCTTCCCATAAACTGCTCAAAATCGCCGGGACGTTTCAGCGCCCGCTCCAAGCCGGCGGAGCAAACCTCAAAATGATAACTTTCCGCTATCGGGTCTTTTTCGTCCAAAATAGGGTCAATTGCCCGGGCAACCGCCTCGCAATCGTCGATACTTACGCCGCCGTCCTTATCGATATACAGGCGCAAAAACCGCTCCGAGCCTTCCCGGACATACTCCACATCCCAAAGGGTGCAGCCTTTTTCCTCCACGATGGGTTTGGAAAATTGGGTTACCAAATCCGTAATCTTCAAAAAATCCCTTCTTTCAGTGCAAAAGAGAGGGGCAAACCCCTCTCTTTCAAATGTCAACTCTATCGTGTGTATTATAACACCCGTTTTTCCCTTTTGCAAGGGTTATTTGAAAAAAAGGCAGATAAATTTTCGGTTTTTTCCTTAAATTTCCCTGTTTTTTCTCCATTATGCCTCAAAGCGGCAAGCCGTTTACATACTTTCTGTCCCAATCATCGTCAAAAAGGCCACGGATGACACTGCCCTTTGCCATATCCTCTGCGAGCGCACCCAAGGGAAAGCGTTGCTCCAAGCTTTCCAGATAGAACTCCGGCAGTGCCTCTTCTCCCAGCTTTGCACCCAGCAGTGCACCGGCCAGTGCGCCTACGGCAGCGCTCTCCCCGGAGTGGTTCACGGCAATAATCATCGTACTGTCAAAATCCCCACCGCTGGCAAGGCAGGCGTATACCGCACCGGCAATACACTCCGGCGCAGTCTGGCACTTTAGGCTCTCCATTGCCTCTTGATGGGGCATATCCGATTTTGCCAGCTGAACGGCACGGCGCACAGTATCTGCCAGTTCAGAGGCGGCAGGGTAATTATTGTCGAACTGTTCATCCACCGCCGAAGCAGCAAACAAAAATTGCTCCCGCAGGGGCATACCGCTATCCTGCAAAATACCGGCAATCATATACGCAATCATTGCGCCGGAGAGGAAGGCTTCTTCACTGCCGTGGGTCAATGCGATTGTTTCCGCGCCCATAGCGCCCACGCCCCGGGGCGTAAGCCAGCGGCTGTCGTAGAACATACCTACCGCCACCGCCGCCGTCAGCGTACTGGGACTCACATTGGGCTTTACCCGCTCCTGCAGCGTGCCGAAAATGTTTTGCCGGAGATTGTCTAACATCCGCAAATCTCTGCAATGCCCCTTGCGCATATTGGACATTTGGGCTACCCAGCACTGAGCTTTTTCCGGATCCCGGTGGAACATCTGACTGCGGGAAAATTCTCTGAAGCCCAGCCGAACATACTCCATAGCCGCATCCGTCCGCCCCCGGGTAATTCCCACCAACAGGGCGTTACAAATATAGGCCGCCAAATGGGTATAGGCGGTAATTTCCGCACAGCCGTTTACCAAATCGTAGCCCAAAAGACCGTTAGGACCGTAATCGGCGCAGATTTCCTCCAAGCTTTTGTAGTTCACGGTATAACCCATCGCGTCGCCCACCGCCAGACCTAAAAGACAGCCCCGGTAGGCAGATATGCTTCCGCCCATAATTTCACCCCTTTTTTCTTTCTCTTTTTATTATAGTGGATATAGGCTAAATTGCAAGAAAAATCTATTTTTTCTCCTGCCTGTTGCATATTCTTCCCCTTTCCGTTATAATAAAAAGAGGAAATATAAGGAGCGCAGGATATGGAACTTTCGGAAATTCTTTCAAAATGCGACCATACGCTTTTAACCCAAACTGCCACTTGGGCGGATATTAAGGCCATCTGTGATGACGGCATAAAATACCGCACCGCATCGGTATGTATCCCCGCCGCCTATGTGTCTATGGCAAAAGAATATGTGGGCGATAAGCTGCCCATTTGCACCGTTATTGGCTTCCCCAACGGCTATGATACCACGGGCGCTAAGTGCTTTATGGCATCTGACGCCGTAAAAAACGGTGCGGACGAGATTGATATGGTAATTAACATCGGCTTTCTGAAGGACGGAAAAGAAGACGAAGTATTAAATGAAATCCGGGCCGTGAAGCAGGCCTGCAGCGGCAAGCTTTTGAAGGTCATTGTGGAAACCTGTTTTTTGACGGAAGAAGAAAAAATCACCATGTGCCGTCTGGTTACGGAAGCAGGCGCAGATTATATTAAAACCTCTACTGGCTTCGGCAGCGGCGGTGCAACCTTCGACGATGTGGCGCTTTTTGCAAAGCACATCGGTCCCAATGTAAAAATCAAAGCCGCCGGCGGTATTTCTTCTTTGCAGGACGCCGAGGAATTTCTCCGGCTGGGTGCTTCCCGTTTGGGCACCTCCCGCATTGTAAAAATCGCAAAAGGAATGGATAGCGCAGGCTATTGAAAGGAGCATTTTTATGGAAATTAAAACCCCCCACATTAACGCAGACAAACACGCTTTCGGAAAAACCGTGCTGTTGCCCGGCGACCCCCTTCGTGCCAAATTTATTGCGGAAAACTTTCTGGAAAACCCCGTTCTTGTCAACAATGTCCGGGGCGTACAGGGTCATACCGGCACCTATAAAGGGGTTAAGGTTTCTGTAATGGCCACCGGTATGGGTATGCCGGCTATGGGTATCTACTCCCACGAGCTATACACCCGGTTCGGTGTGGAAAACATTATCCGTGTAGGCTCTGCCGGCTCCATTCAGGAGCATATTCATCTCTACGATTTGGTGCTCGCCCAAGGCGCTTGCACCGACTCTAACTTTGCCCACCAGTTCCACATTCCCGGCACATTTGCTCCTATCGCCTCTTTTGAGCTTCTGCAGGAGGCCGTAAAGGCAGCCGAGAATAAGGGCGCAACCTACCATATCGGTAATGTGAATTCCTCCGATGTGTTCTACGGCGACCATGAGGGTGTGCCGGAGGGGCTTGACAGCGTATACGCCCTGAAGAAAATGGGCGTTATGGCTCTTGAGATGGAGGCTGCCGCACTCTATATGAATGCCGCCCGGTACGGCAAGCGGGCACTGTGCATCTGCACCATTTCCGACCATGTGCTCACCGGTCAGGAAACCTCGGCGCAGGAGCGGCAGACGGCGTTCACCACAATGATGGAAGTGGCGCTGGATGTGGCAGTCGCCATGGAGGCAAAATAATGAAACGGATATTTTTAATCGTCTTGGACTCCTGCGGTATCGGCAACGCCCCGGACGCCGCCGCCTTTGGCGATCAGGACTCCAATACGCTGCGTTCCTGCGCCGCTACAGGGAAGCTCCACATCCCCAACCTGCTGAAAGCCGGTTTGGGAAATATCGACGGCGTGGACTACCTGCCTAAAACCGTTGCTCCCACCGGCGCTTACGCCCGCCTGCAGGAAGCTTCTCCCGGAAAGGATACCACCATCGGTCATTGGGAGCTGGCAGGCCTGATTTCCAAAAATCCTATGCCCACCTACCCTGAAGGCTTCCCTGAAGAGGTGCTTACCCCTTTCCGGGAGGCAACCGGGCGGGGTGTGCTGGCAAATGCCCCTTGGTCCGGCACCAAGGTCATCGAGGTCTACGGAAAAGAGCATATGGAAACGGGAGACCTAATTGTGTATACCTCTGCCGATTCTGTATTCCAGATTGCCGCCCACGAGGATGTTGTGCCCCCGGCACAGCTCTACGATTACTGCCGCATTGCCCGAAAAATTCTCACCGGCAAGCACGGCGTAGGCAGAGTGATTGCCCGTCCCTTTGTGGGTACACCGGGCAGCTTTACCCGCACCGCAAACCGCCACGATTTTTCCTTAGAGCCTCCGGCAGAAACCGTGCTGACCGCTCTGGAAAAAGCCGGTCTTTCTACCATCGGTGTGGGAAAGATTCACGACATTTTCGCAGGTCAGGGTCTTTCTGAATATGTGTATACAAAAAGCAATCGGGACGGTATGGAAAAGGCCGCCGCTTACGCCGCCAAAGAATTTTCCGGCCTTTGCTTTATAAACTTAGTCGATTTTGATATGCTCTACGGCCACCGCCGGGATGCGGAAAGCTATGCACTGGCGCTGTCGGAATTCGATCGTTGGCTGGGCGAATTTCTCTCCACCCTCGGGAAAGAGGATTTGGTAATGATAACCGCCGATCACGGCTGCGATCCGGCCTATACCGCCACCACCGACCACACCCGGGAATGTGTACCCTTACTGCTTTTGGGAAGCTCTGTAACGCCAAAGAATCACGGCACACTGCCCAGCTTTACCTCCGTTGCCGCTACGGTGGCAGCCTATTTGGGCGTGCCCTACAAGACGGAAGGAGTTGCGCTTTTATGACAAAAGAAGCCTTAATGGAGAAAGCGAAAACAGCCCGTACGCAGTCCTATGCCCCCTACTCCGGCTTCCGGGTAGGCGCAGCGCTTTTATGTGAGGACGGCACAGTGTATACCGGCTGCAATATTGAAAACGGCGCATTCTCCCCCACCCTTTGCGCAGAGCGCACCGCCTTTTCAAAAGCCATCTCCGAAGGAAAGCGGAAATTTTCCGCCATCGCCGTTTGCGGCGGCAAGGATGATGCCAGTGCCCCCTGCTCTCCCTGCGGTGTCTGCCGGCAGGTAATGAGCGAATTCTGCTGTGAGGATTTTGCCGTCTATTTATATGACGGTGTAGGAAACATCGTTTCCTATACCCTTTCCCAGCTTCTTCCCTTGCAGTTTGCCCTTTAATCATAAGATAATGCAAAGCGGCAGTACCCATAGGTGCTGCCGCTTTTGTTTCCAAATAAAATGTGGGTACAGAAGAAGTCATCTGTACCCACAATCTTATTTTTTACTGCTTAACCCGCCTGATAGGTTATTTTTCCGTCATTATAATAATTCAGGATTTTCACACTACCATCGCTGGCGTAAACCTTAGCGCTTTCGCAATATACCGTCTCCACGCCGATATTTTGTAAATTTTTTGCTGCATCAGCATTCCACTCTTCCTTTACATAACAAGGAAACAGTTTCAGGAGAATCTCACCACAACTTAAGGTGCGGGAATAACCCAGTAAGTCGTTAAGGGCGGATTTGCTTAAGCCAGTTATCGGGTCAATATGGCAAGAGGTAATTGTCCCGTCCGCCCAAGCGTAGTATTGCTGGACCGCCAATTTGCTCATGGGATAACTCCGCAGTGTTACCAGCGCCCCTACCTTGCTATACTCCATCGTAGCGGCAGAGTAAACCTTATCGCCAACTAAATCAAAAATATTCAGCCGGTATTTCTCTTCCGTGGTATCCAAATTGCGCACGAAGCCCTCAAAGCTTGACAGTGTGCCCTTTGTATAGCCGGCAGCGATCAGCTTCTCTGCCAGAAAATCGGCAACAAAGGCATTTTTCATCCAACCAAAATCCACAAAGGCAGTAATGCCCTTCTCCCGGGCAAACGCCAAGTAACTTTCCGAAACCTGCAGGCGCACCTGATTGTTTTCCAAAAGCATCAGGGACACTGCATCGGGATTGCCGGTAAAGGCCAGCACCTGCTTAAAATACGCCGCCTGATCCACGCTTTTAGTAGGGTCATAGGCTTTGGCATACTCGTCGTTGCTGCACAGGCACAGGCCCACATATTCCGCATAAATGGGCGCCAGAAAAATGCTGCGATTGCCGTATTTTTCAAATAGTGCCAGTGCCTCATAAAGTGCCTGCGGCACCTGAACCGTTTCGTTAGGATGGGCATTCAAATAACCAATATTAAACACATCCGGGAACACCTTTTCCGTATGAAACAGCTGGAAAGCCTCCTTTGCTGCCTGGGTATAGACCGCAGTTACCTGCCGCTGTTCCACATTAGGTGCCTTTCCCCCTGCTCCCAGCATATACTGGAAAACAAAGTCGCCGCTGCAGGTGATTTGCTTATCGGTGCTGTCTTCAATCGTTGACCAACCTGGCTCTACCCGAACAAGGCCCGCGATGGCGGACACAATCAGCGCAATGCCAAACACCAAACAGACCGCCACCACAACAATACGGATGGTCCGGTTTCTGTCAGAAACCTCTATCCGTTTTACCGGCGGCAGATTGGAGGTAAAATTTTTTCTTGATTCTCTTTTCATATGCTCACCAAAAAACAGCCGCCACTAAAAGCCTTTCGGTCTTTAGGGCGGCTTTTTGTCGTTATAGCACAACAGCTAACAGTAGTAGGCCAAACAGGGCAAGAATACCGCCAAGGGTAATCAGGCCGGCGATTGCGCCGCGCTTGCAAGCCTTATAGTTGCGGTAGTAGTGCTTCCGCTTGAATACCATACCCACAATCAGGCCCAGAAGTGGCAGCAGGAAGGAGAAGAACTTGTACCAGAAGCTGCCGGTATCGTGGATGGGTGCATCCAAAATAGGCTCAGCTGCTACATTCTCTTCCGGGTCTGCTTCCTCCGCCGGGGCATTGGGATCCCGAATGGTGATGGACTTGAGCGGCTCATTCTTTTCCCGAATTGCCTTATATTCCTCGATTTCCTTCTTGTTGCCGAATACATAGTGGTTGTTACCGATACAGGTAAGCTCGGGCTTGTCCTCACTGTAATCGTGAACAGAGGGATCGTAGGTAAAGAGCACTTTGTGCTTTTCCAGCTGGGGATCGGGAATAGGAATAGCAGAAATTAGGCTCCGGGTGTAGGGGTGCAGGGGGTAGTCAAACAACTCCTCAGCCTCTGCGATTTCCACAATGTCGCCCTTGTAAATAACCGCGATACGGTCAGAAATAAAGCGAACAATAGAAAGGTCGTGGGCAATGAACAGGTAGGTCGTGCCCTGCTCCTGCTGGAATTGCTTCAGTAGATTCAGCACTTGAGCACGGATAGAAACGTCCAGTGCAGAAATGGGCTCGTCTGCCACAACCAGCTCCGGCTCCATAACCATCGCCCGAGCCAAACCGATTCTCTGACGCTGACCGCCGGAGAATTCGTGGGGGTAACGGGTCAGGTGCTCCGGAAGCAGACCAACCTCTTCAATTACCTTCTCCACCTTACCAATACGGTCCGCCTCGTTTTCATACAGGTGGAAGTTGTACAATCCTTCGGAGATAATGTATTCCACCGTGGCGCGCTCGTTCAGGGACGCAGCCGGATCCTGGAATACCATCTGAATATTACGGATGACTTCCCGGTCCAAAGTGTGGGCAATTTTGCCGGAAATCGGCACGCCTTTGTAGAGAATCTCACCGGCGGCGCAGGGATTTACCCGGATAACCGCACGGCCGATGGTGGTCTTACCGGAGCCGGACTCGCCCACCAGAGAGAAGGTCTCGCCCTTAAAAATATCAAAAGATGCGTTCTTAACGGCACGAACCGCCGTGTCGCCCTTACCGAAGGTAATGTCCACATTTCTAAGACTGAGCAGAATCTCTCTGCCGTCCGCATTCAGGGGGCCGTGCTCAGGTAAATGGGACTGCTTTTTTGTTTTCAGTTCTTTTTCACTCACAGTCGTTGCCTCCTAAATGTTAAATGCGTCAATGAGCTTCTCGTGGATATTCTGAATGATTT
The DNA here is from genome assembly GCA_045535135.1 of Faecousia sp. GTDB lineage: Bacteria > Bacillota > Clostridia > Oscillospirales > Oscillospiraceae > Faecousia. Next base: position 2,548 of record JAZSKZ010000021.1, on the reverse strand, counting down.
CAGGCTTCTCCATCTTAGGTGCTCTGGGGTCCAACATCCAGGTCTTGGCAAAGTGAGTATCTGTAACCTGGAACATAGGAGAGTCCATCACAGTGTCAATCTTCAGGCAGTAGGGATTTCTGGGTGCGAAGGGGTCGCCTACGATTTCGTTATACAGTGACGGAGGTGTGCCGGTAATGGAATACAGCTTGGTGTTTCTCTGTGCCAGCTGAGGTAAGCTGGAAAGCAGCGCCCAAGTGTAGGGATGGCGAGGATCGTAGAAGACCTCCTCCACCGTACCGAGCTCTACAATCTGACCGGCGTACATAACCGCCACACGGTCTGCCACATTGGCGACCACGCCCAAGTCGTGGGTAATAAACACGATGGTAAAGCCGAATTCCTTCTGCAGGTCCTTTAGAAGCTTCAGAATCTGCGCCTGAATGGTAACGTCCAGCGCAGTGGTAGGCTCGTCGCAAATAAGAATCTTGGGCTGGCAGGACAGTGCGATTGCAATAACGATTCTCTGACGCATACCGCCGGAATACTGGAAGGGATAATCGTCAAAACGGTTTTCCGCATTGGGAATGCCGACCTTCTTCATCAGTACCAGCGCACGGTTGCGGGCCTCTGCCTCGGAGCACTTTTGGTGCTTGATAATGACGGAGGTGATCTGCTTGCCGATGGTAATAATGGGGTTCAGTGAGGTCATGGGGTCCTGGAAAACGGTAGCAATCTTGCCGCCGCGAATCTGGGTCCAATCCTTAGCGTACTGGATTTTTGCCAGGTTCAAAACACAGGTGCCGTGGAGTTTTTCCGGGGTTTCGTCCAAATAACGGACCCGGAAAACCACACTGTCGAACACTGCATTGCGCTCGTTCTCATCGTTAAGGTCAATGCCCAGCATCATAGCCTTACGGAAGGCTTTCAGAAGCTTGCGCGTTGTGCGCATTCTGGCACGGTAGCCAAAACGGCCAACGGACAGATAAATTTCCTTGGCAAGGATTTCGTTACGTGCAATGGTTTCTTCGGAAATCTTGCACATAACCGCCTTAGCATAGGCAGTCTGGAGCTCCGCTTTGCGGGCAAGGTACTGAGATAAATACGCCCTATCCTGCGTAGCAGCGGCCTTGTGCGCCTTGATGGTCTGTTCCATCTCCATTTCAACCGCTTTGATTTTCTGCTCGTAGGTCGCAATCTCGTTGGAAATTTCCTTAATGCGAGCCTTCTCCTTCTTGGGATCCAGCGTCAACTTCAGGTTGCTGGCCTCGACCTTATTGAAGGTCAGCTCTGCAATACGGTCTTCATACTCCTTGCGGGTTGCTTCACTGATAGAGGCACGCTCTTTGCGCTCTTTATCCAGAGCCAGGATTTCCCGGTAGATTTCCGCACCGGCTTCCAGCTTGCTGTAATCGTTGAGTGCATTGAAGCACTTCTGAACCTGCTTCCGTGCAGAAGCAGTCAGCGCTACGGAGGTATCCGCCAGCTGATCATCAGAGAAGATGATGTGTCCGTTGCTGATAAAGCCGTTGGAATCCAGCATACCTGCAAAGGTCTTAGTAAAAACAGACTTGCCGGAGCCGGACTCGCCTACGATAGCGATAGACTCGCCCTCATAAACATCCAGGTCAATGCCACGAATGGCGGTAAGGATTCTGCCACGGACACGGAATTTCACTTCCAAATCCTTAACAGACAGCAATACTTTCTTATCTTCCATACTGCTACCTCCTTACATATGGGTTCTGGGGTCAGAGGCATCACCCAAATTCTGACCGACCAGGTAAAGCACCACAGCGATGATGGAGGCAACTGCCACAGGACACCAGAATTCGAAGCCCCAACCGGGGGTAACCATAGCATTCTGTGCTCTTTCAATCAGCTTACCGAGAGACATATCCTTAAGACCCATACCGATATAAGACAGGAACACCTCATAGGAGATATATGAAGGAATCTCCGTGGCGGCCAAAGTTACGATAACGGAGGTCATAAAGGGCAGGATGTTTTTTGTAGCAATCCGGGTGATGGGCGTACCCAAGCAGCGGCTTGCCAAGTTGTACTCCCGGTCCCGGATGATAATAACCTGGGTACGGATAAAGTAGGCAATACCCAGCCAGCCTGTGATGGTCAGCGCAAAGACCATTGCCCAGAAGCTGGCAGACATAACCAAAACCACAACGGAAATCAGCAAAATATAGGGAACATTTGCCACAATATTGTAAACTTCCGTCATAATAATATCCACTTTGCGGGAGAAGCCCCACACGGCGCCGACCAATATACCAACGGTCATATTGATGAGGGCGCACACCAGTGCCAGCGTTACGGAAATGCGAGAGCCGTACCAAATGGCATCAAAGGTAGACTGACCAGAAGCACCGGAACCCATAAAGTCGGATCGTAGCCATGTCGGTCTGTGAGCCAAGGAGTTGTAGTTAACACTTCTAAGACCGCTTGGCCTCCGACTTTATTGATGAGGGCGCACACCAGTGCCAGCGTTACGGAAATGCGAGAGCCGTACCAAATGGCATCAAAGGTAGACTGACCAGAAGCACCGGAACCCATA
>JAZSKZ010000126.1:0-7664 GCA_045535135.1 Faecousia sp. | reverse complement strand
ATACAGTAGGTAAGAACGAGAGCCGAATTGCTGAGTATATCGAGAAGCAACTTAAACAAGATGAAATGGATGAACAATTAGTAATCCCGTCCGCCAGCCCGGTTACGGGTCGCAAGAAAAACAATGCAGTTGGCGGGCTGTTATTATGCGTTTACGTATTACGCAAGAAACATAGGGCTATGCCCGCATATGAAGAACCCCCGGTTTTACCGGGGGGTTCCTTTTTATTAATCTACTTTTACTTTTACAACAATCTTTTTGCAGGGGATGGATTCACCGATGGCAACAGCGGGACGGTGAATATCATTGGGATAAAGTACGCAATAGCTGCCGGGCTTTAAGGTAACATTCTCCGTGTGGCAATCGTAGAACCACACATCCTTTTCTTCCCGGGCCTCAATTTCAGTTTTGGGGCAGGAAAGGGGAGCAACGCCCATATATTCCTGACCGGAAATCAGATACTGAATGTCGATGTACTTTTTGTGGGCCTCAGCGCGGGCGGAATCCACCTTGCTGCCGTATTCCTGAACCATATAATAGATGTTGTCGCCGTCGAGGAAATACTTACCAACTTCCATATTGGTAAAGTCGGTGTTGGCTAAGAATTCCAAAGCGGTATATACCCGACCCAAGCCCTTGTAATTCTTAATGTTAGAAATAGTATCAAAAATCATAGGAATCCCTCCGTAGTTTGAATTTTCATTATGATAACATAAGGAAATCCTTTTGTCAAATATATACCTACTTGCCATAAATGGAGAAATGTGGTATGATGGAGAAAACAGTTTGGGAGGTAGGAAATGTATTATTTTGGCGTGGATTTAGGTTCAACCAATATTAAGGTCGCGGCCTACAACGGGAAAATGGAGCTGGTTGACCGGCAGAGTGTCCCGGTTACATATATCCGGGAAAACGGCTTTGTGGAGTTTGACGGAGAGAAGTATTTTGACGGTCTTGTTACCCTTATGGGCAGCATGATGAAGGCAAACGCCATTCCTGCCGAGGAGGTTGCCCAGATCACCCTCACCGGTCAGGCGGAATCCCTTGTTGTCCTGAATAAGTCCGGCAAGGCAATGATGAATGTCATTTCTTGGATGGACGAGCGGAGTGTAGGGGAGTGCGAAGCTCTTTCAAAGCAGTTCACCCCTGAAGAGATTGAGGCGGTTACAGGCCAAATGGCTGTGCTTCCTACTTGGCCCGCTACGAAGATTCTGTGGCTTAAGAACAATGCGCCGGAGATTTTCAAAAATGCCGGCACTTATATGATGCTGAAGGACTATATTGTCTACCGTCTTACCGGTAAAAAGCTGGGCGATTGCTCTATCGCCACCTTTACCTTCTATTTTGACATTTACGAAAAGAAATATTGGGAGAAAATGCTCTGCGCCATCGGTATTACCGAGGAAAAGCTTCCGCCCCTCAAAGAGCCCTGCACCGTGGCAGGTACGCTCCTTCCCGAGGTTGCTAAATCAATGGCGATGGGGGAGAGCACCAAGGTAAATATCGGTGCGCTGGACCATTTTGCCGGTATGGTTGGCACGGGAAATGTAACCCGCGGCGGTATGACGCTCTCCACAGGCACGGTGATGGCGCTGACGACTATGAGCGCAGAGCCGGCGCCCCGGGATTCGGGAATCGCTATGCACTACGGCTTCATTCCCGATACCCATATTATGCTTCCCGTAGCGGAAAGCGGCGGTGTTTCGCTGGAATGGTTCCGCCGTACCTGTATGGGCGATGTTGGCTACGATCAGATGAACGAGGTTCTGTCCCAACGGGAGCTGCCTAACAATCTGATTTTCCTGCCTTACTTGGTGGGCACGAACTCCCCGGAGTTTGACACCGATGCATCCGGTATGTTCTATGGCCTGCGGCAGGAGAATGATATCTTCGATATGGCCTGTGCGGTGATGGAAGGTGTCGCCTTTATGCTCCGGAAAAACTGCGACCATATCCGGGCAAAGGGTACGGAAATTTCCCACATTATTGCCACCGGCGGAGGCGCAAAGAGCCCCATTTGGTGTCAGCTTCAGGCAGATATTACCGGCCTTCCTGTGGTAATTCCCACTGAAAAGGAAGCGGCCTGTTTAGGCGCTGCCCTCATCGGCGCAGTTGCGGACGGTATGTTTGAAAGCTATGAGGCGGCAACAAAGGCTTGCGTTTCCTTCCAAAAGCGGTTTGAGCCCAACAACGCGGAGAAATTTGAAAAGAAATATAAAAAATTCTGTGCGCTCTATCAGGCATTGTTGGAAGTTACAAGAATGTAAAAGGTAAGCGGCGGTACGAAATAGTACCGCCGCGATTTTTATTTGGTATCCAGTAGGCTGGAGAGCGTAACGCTTTCCAAAAAATCGTCAATCATTGCATCCAGCTTGTCCCACATAGGCTTGGAGTGGCAGCACTCTGCCCGGCTGCAGGCTGCAGGACCTTGGGTTGTGCAGGAAACGGCGGCGATAGAGCCTTCTGTCAGCTTCAGGATACTGCCTACCGTGTATTTATCCGGCGTTCTGTTCAGGCGGTAGCCGCCGCCTTTACCGTGAACGGCATCTACAAAACCTGCCTTGGAGAGGGTTGCCATAATAGACTCCAGATATTTTTGAGAAATACCCTCAGCTTCGGCGATCTCTTTAAGGGGTGTGTATTCGCCGGTGTCCTTTTGGGCAAAGTGAAGCATCACGCGCAGGGCATAGCGCCCTTTTGTCGATACAATCATAGCTTAATCACAGTGCGCGCAGTGCTCGCAGTCCGGGAATTGGTTTTTGTCGTATGCAATGCCGTTTCTGTCGTAATAGTCCTTAACGGCGGACTTGATAGCCTCCTCAGCCAGCACAGAGCAGTGCATTTTGTGGGCGGGCAAACCGTCAAGCGCTTCGGCAACGGCCTTGTTGGTGAGCGTGAGAGCCTCAGAGAGCGGCTTGCCTTTAATCATCTCCGTAGCCATAGAGGAGGAGGCAATTGCAGAGCCGCAGCCAAAGGTTTCGAACTTTACATCCACAATAATGTCGTTTTCGATTTTCAAATAGATCTTCATAATATCGCCGCACTTGGCGTTGCCGACCTGACCTACGCCGTCGGCATCCTCGATCACACCCACATTTCTGGGATGGGTGAAATGATCCATAACAACTTCGCTGTATAGTGCCATAGTTATATCTCCTTTTACAAAATATATTCACGAACGCCGTTTTGTAAATCACGCCAAACGGGGCTCATTTTCCGCAATGTATCCACAACCTGAGGTACAACGGCGAGGATATGGTCAATCTCTTCCTCGGTATTGTAATGGGACAGGGAGAGCCGCAGGGAGCCGTGGGCTACATCGTGAACTCTGCCGATGGCAAGAAGCACATGGCTGGGATCCAGGCTACCCGAGGTGCAGGCAGAGCCGGAGGAAGCGCAGACACCTTGCGCATCCAAAAGAAGAAGGAGCGCTTCGCCCTCAATACCCTCAAAGCAGAAACTTACATTACCGGGCAGCCTGTTTACCGGGTCGCCGTTTAGCGCACAGTGGGGAATCTGAGAAAGACCGGCAATAAGCTTATCCCGCAGAGCGGTAACCTTCTTTTCGTTTTCATCAATATGGGCGCAGGCATCTTCTAAAGCGGCGGCAAGACCGCAGATACCGGGAAGATTCTCTGTGCCGGCCCGTTTGCCCCGTTCCTGTGCGCCACCCTCAATGATGTTGGTGAGCATCAGACCCCGCCGGGCATATAAGACACCAACGCCCTTGGGACCGTGGAATTTGTGGGCGGAAAGGCTGAGCATATCGATATTCTGATCTTTTACATTGATGTGCAAATGACCCACAGCCTGCACCGCATCGGTGTGGAAAGTAACACCGGCCTCTTTGCAGATAGCACCGATTTCTGCGATGGGCAGAATAGAGCCGATTTCGTTATTGGCGTACATAACCGTTACCAAGCAGGTATCGGGACGGATAGCGTCCTTAACCTGAGAGGCGGTGATGTTGTGGTTGTTCTTCACATCCAAAAGGGTAACCTCAAAGCCTTCTGCTTCCAGCTTTTTTAAGGTGTGCAGAACGGCGTGGTGCTCAAAAGCAGTGGAAATAATATGCTTTTTTCCTTTTCTTGCGCCTACACGGGCGGCAGAAATAATGGCCTGATTGTCGGCCTCGCTGCCGCCGGAGGTAAAATAAATTTCTCTTGCCTCACAGCCAAGGCAGGCGGCAACCCTGGCACGGGCATCCTCCAGCGCTTCCTTTGCTTCCTGCCCGATGGTGTGCAGGCTGGAAGGGTTACCGTAAACAGTGTCAAAAGATGCGGCCATCGCCGAAATCGCAGTTTTGCTCATTTTGGTTGTGGCGGCATTATCAGCATATACTTGCATAGAAACCTCCATATCATATCTACCTATCTCTTTCGTAGGTAAATCATACCAATATTAACCTACTTTGTCAATAGGTAAATAGGATTCTCTTGCCCCATTTTCCCGATATATTGTAAAATTAAAAATCTGTTTACAATTTAAAGCAGTTGTGGTATTTGCCCCCTGAATTCTCGGGATTTGCATCGTTTACTCTTTGTGCCTTGAGGAATATTAAAAGGGCAGAGAAAAAAGGGGGCAGAATGTATGAAAAAAATAACAATATTAATGATTGTTCTGTTGCTGTGTACTGTAATTTTACCGTTTGGCGCTATGGCGACGGATATGCTTGTCCCGGTGGGACAGGCGGTGGGTTTGCACATTGGAGAGGATAAGGTAATTATTGCAGGCTTTGACAGTGTAATCGGCATACCGGCGCAAAAGGCAGGATTGCAGATCGGGGATCAGGTTACACATATTGATGACAAAGCGGTAGTTTCTTCAGCGGATATCGCCAATGCTATGAAGAAGGCAGGTGCTATTGTTGAGGTTCGGTATGTGCGGGACGGAAAGACCCACGTAGCCCAGGTAGCGCCGCTCAATACGGACGATGGGAAGAAGCTGGGGATTTATCTGAAGCAGGGGATTTCCGGCGTTGGCACTGTTACTTGGTATGACCCGGAAAGCGGAAAATACGGCGCTCTGGGGCACGGAATTAACACATCCGGCGGTCAGCTTGTGCCCGTACAGGAGGGCACACTTTATAAAGCATCTGTACTGTCTGTTGTAAAAGGCAAAGCAGGAGATCCGGGACAGCTGCTTGGCAGTATGCGGGATAAAATCAAAATCGGCAATATAACGAAAAACACACCCCAAGGCATCTTCGGTCAATCTGTAAAAGGCTGGGAGGGCACTGCCTTGCCAGTAGCGGAAAAAAGTGAAATTAAGACAGGTCCGGCAATGATTCGCTCCACAGTTTGCGGAGATAAGGTGCAGGAATATTCTGCGGAAATTTTGAAAATTTATCCCACTTCAAGGGGCGGCGGGCGGAATTTGCTTATTAAAATTACAGATCCAGAGCTGCTGTCAATCACCGGCGGCATTGTGCAGGGAATGAGTGGTAGTCCAATCATCCAAAACGGAAAACTCATCGGTGCGGTTACCCATGTCCTCGTCAATGACCCTGCCACGGGTTACGGCATTTTTATCGAGAATATGTTAGACGCAGCGGCATAAGCAACGGCGGGAGCTTGCTCCCGCCAATTCTTTTTGAAATTAATGTAAAGCGCACTTGACAGTATATACATAGTGTGTTATATTAAAGATGTCAAGCAAGCTTTACATCGTTTAGGAGGTGCTTATGAAGAACAGAATCGAGGCAATAAGAAAAGAGCGGGGGATTCTGCAGGATGAAATGGCAAAGGCTATGGGCGTTTCCCGGCAGACCATCAGCTCTCTGGAAACCGGGCGGTATAATCCGTCCATAATGCTTGCGTATAAGATTGCAAAATATTTTGGTATGACAATCGAAGAGGTATTTGTTTTTGAGGAGGGGCTTTGAATGAAAAACGATAAAAGAATGATAGCTTACATTATCTATGCGGTCTTGGGTATTACCCTGATTGTTCTTGGTGTATTTGAGGTTGTGGACGCCTTTTGGAGTGGAATGGGAGGCGGCCTTATTGCCGTCGCCGTTATGCGTATGATTCAGTATGCCCGTCTCAGAAAGAATGATGAATACCGCAAGCAAAAGCAGATAGAAACAACAGACGAGCGCAACCGGTTTATCCGCAACAAAGCTTGGGCGTGCGCCGGATACTTGTTCGTGCTAATTGCAGCGATTTCTACGATTGTGCTTAAACTGCTCGGTCAGGAAATGCTATCCATTGCTGCCGGCTTTGCTGTCTGCATATTAACGCTGCTTTACTGGGTTTGCTTTACCATTCTCCGAAAGAAGTATTAAAATTATCCCCCCTTGGTGAGCCGAAGGGGGGATTTTCACGGGGGAATATTGACTATTTTAGCAAATAGAGATATAATTGGGGCATATCAATTTGAACACAATTGTAAGGGGAGGACCTATGCGTTACGAACAATACTTAAATGTAATCGACGAAAAAAGGGATGTTTTTTGCAACATTTCCGATTTCTTGTGGAATAATCCCGAAATCCCTTTCCATGAATATGAAGCATCCAAGCTGATTACCGACGTACTGGAAAAGGAAGGCTTTACGGTAAAGCGTGGTGTGGCAGGTATGCCTACCGCTTTCACCGCTACATACGGCAGCGGTTCTCCCAAGCTTGGTGTTCTGGCCGAATATGACGCACTGTCCGGCATGAGTCAGGTAGGCGGCATTACGGAAAAAAAGTCGATTCCCGGTCTTGATGCCGGCCACGGCTGCGGACATAATCTGTTTGCGGGCGGCTCTGTTGCGGCTGCATTTGCGGTTAAGGCTTACATTGAAGCTACTGGCAAAGGCTCTGTTACTCTGTTTGGATGTCCTGCAGAAGAAGGTGGCGGCGGCAAGGTGTTTATGGCAAGAGATGGCATATTTGATGCCATTGAAGCCGTTGTTAGCTGGCACCCCGAAGCAATGAATATGGTTCGCACTCGTCCGGCACTGGCAAATATTAAAATTGACTATTCCTTTGAAGGCATTGCCGCCCATGCAGGCGCCGCACCCCACAGAGGCCGCAGTGCGCTGGATGCTGTTGAGCTGATGAATGTAGGCTGCAACTTCCTTCGTGAGCATATGGAACTGACCAGCCGTGTCCATTATGCAATTTTGGATGCCGGTGGTACTGCGCCCAATCAGGTACAGTCCCATGCAGTTGTTCGTTATATGATTCGTGCTGTGGACTCCGAGGGCGTTCGTGAGCTGCACGAGCGTATTGACAGAATTGCGCAAGGTGCTGCACTGATGACTGATACAACTGTTACCTCCAGTGTGACATCTGCTTACTCAAGTCTTGTTACCATTCCTACCTTACAGGCAACTGCTAATGAGGCGCTTCACGATATTCCTGTGCCTCAGGCAACCGAGGAAGAACTGGAATATGCCAGGGCTCTGCAGCAGACCTTTAAGCTTACAAAGGAGCAGGCAGTACTGCCGCCCTATGCCAATATTGCTAAAGAGCCTGCACCGCCAGTTGCCCACGGTGGCTCTACAGATACTGCGGATGTCAGCTGGGTAACACCTACTGTGCAGCTGCATATTGGCACCTCTGTTGTGGGAACACCCGGTCATAGCTGGCAGAGTGTATCCAATAACCGCACTTCTTTTGCAAAGAAGGGTATGCTCTTTGCCGGTAAGGTTGTGGCAGGTACACTGATGCGTCTG
>JAZSKZ010000031.1:0-3161 GCA_045535135.1 Faecousia sp. | reverse complement strand
AATGCATCGCATTGCGGGCGCCTTTCAGCCTTTTTTATAAGGTGGGTCGGACGGATGAATTCCCTCCAGCTTTTGCATAGCACGAGGCACTGCATCCCGGGAGTTTTTCCAATCTGCTGTAGCGTTACGGTAATCAAATTTCTCAATAAACCAATCCAAATCAGCCTTGACCCGGCTCAAATTCTCCTCCATAACGGAGAAAACCGTGGGGTAAAACCAATCGTGCTGGGCGTTTGGCAGCTTTTCTGATGCCTGCCGCAGCATCATCGGGAAATGCCGCAGGCAGAAGCCCTTGCAGTTTTCCACACGCTGACGGAACTCCTCGTCTTTCACCATATGGAAAAAGGCGGTAAAGTACCGATCCATATGATATTCGATCCGCTTGCAAATCAGGCATTCGTCCACCTGCGCCTCCATACGGCGGAGGAACGGACTTTCGGACACGATTTTTTTCTTAAACAGGCTGTGCTTTTCGGGAATCTCATACTCGTCCATTTCCAGATGGAAGCGCTCCAAAAGGCGGTTATAATGGGTTTGGAGAATGAGGGCATTGCCCAAAGCATTGCCGTAATCATAAAGCTTTTTCATATGACCGGGACAAAAGCCGGTTCTGTCCGTTTCTGCCCGGGAATCCGGCTCCATATAGCTGGCCGCATCGCCGGCTATGTAGCGGATGGTGCTCTGCTCCGCCTTGCGCTCTAAATAGCAAAAGGGGCACTCGTCCCCGGATAAAAAGGCATCGTTAATAGGAATGGTATCAATTTGTTCTCGCATAAAACGCCCTCCTTTTCCCTCAGTATACCAAATTCCCCCAAAAAAGCAAGTAACTCCCCAAAAAGAAAAAAGAGATACCGATTCTGTTTGGTGTCCAAAGGGATACGCAACAAAAAATGATTGTAGGGCGGGGGCTTGCTCCCGCCGCTACCGCTATCAAGTTACATATTTATGCTGCAACATCCGGGCACCCCTGAGCACTTGTCTTTCCCAGCAAATCGTGATATGCTATTATATAATTAGCCTATATTTGGAGGTGAGCTGGTTGAATCAAATTAAATACCTTCTCTCTCGTGCGCTAAGTGGTTATGCGCTTCTATTTCCTGTGCTCATTGTATATTTTCTGTTGCTCGTTATTCTCCACAGGAAGCAAACACTCTTACATATCGCGACGAGCTTTGTGTTTATTTTTTATCTTTTTTTAATTATTGCCGCAACCGGGATAGGAAATACTACCGCATTTTCTTTTGCTCCAGAGGTTATATTGACACCCTTTCGCGATATCGTTATAGCACGCAGGCATTTTGTGCTAAACATCATTGCCTTTGTTCCTTTTGGTTTTTTTCTGCCATTGCTGTATAAAAGATATTCCAATATTAAGATAGTTGCTATATCAGGTTTTCTATTCTCTTTATGCATCGAGTTGGTACAGATGTTCGGTTGGGGAGTAACAGAATTGGATGACCTAATGGCAAATACGTTTGGTGTATGTTTAGGGTTTTATCTATATCGCCTTATTAAAAAAGCTTTCCATAAAGATTATAGCAAACCGTTCCAAGCTGTTAAAATCATTGATGGCATTGAAATGTTTTTATTCTCATTCTTCACATTCTTTATTATGGCCCTTATTCAGCCTTTGTTCGGTAACAACATCCTTGCTTTTCACTAAAAACCAACTCATTAAAAAGTTAACCGCAACACCGTTAGTCGGTGTTGCGGTTATTCTTTTTTGCTGTGGCGGAAGCAAGCCCCCGCCCTACATATCCCTTATGCTGACTGCGCCAATCCGGGGCTTCTTTTTTAGTTCGACAGAGCGAAAAAGTCCGCAGGGTCTACACTCTCTCCGTTGCAGGATACGGAGAAGTGTACGTGGTAGCCCAGCGCCGCTTCCATAAGGGCGGTTTGACCTACCTTGCCGACGGTTTGTCCCAGCGTTACCTTATCCCCCGCCTTTACCGCCGCTGTCTTATCCAGCGATGCATAGGTGGTGGTGTAGCCGCCCTCGTGCTCAATGACCACGGTGGTTCCCATCGTGTCGCTGACAAAAACGGATTTCACCGTTCCTGCCGCCGCAGCACCTACGCTCGTTCCCTCCTGGGCGGCAATATCCACGCCATCGTGGGTGCGCCAATCCCGGGTAGTAGGATTGTAGGTCAAGCAGTCCATCGCGTAGGGCATAACCGTTTCTCCCGTCAGCGGAGCAGCGGTCTTAAAGTCCTTGGGGACTGTGGGGCGGGGCACACTGGGCGCCGTAGGCGTGCTGCCCCCGGGGATAGTGGCAGTGCCGGTCTGCTCTGTGGCATCTGTGGCCACCGCCGGGGTATCGTTGGGGTCAGAATCTACATTTCGGTAATACAAATAGCCGGAAATCCCGATGGCAACCGCGCACAGGATCAGGGCTATGTAGTAGCCCTTACCGGCAAAGCTGCCGCCAAATTTTTTATTTTGCATTGTATTGCACCTCCAAAGCCCAGTATTACCAAAATTTAGCTTTCTATACAATTTTCGGAAGTTGCGCAAAATTATTTCCTTTCCCGGAAGCGGGATTTATTATTGACAAAACCCCTGTTGCAATGTATATTCATACTTGTCGAAGTACACACAAAAATATAGAAAGAAATGGGGGAGGATACATGTCCAAAGAGCTCATTCGGCTCCAAGATTTGACCATGGAGTTCGACGGGGAACGGATACTTGATGGTATCAATCTCTATATTAAAGACCATGAATTTCTCACGCTGCTGGGTCCCTCGGGATGCGGCAAGACCACCACTTTGCGGATTATCGGCGGTTTCTTAAACCCCACCGACGGCAAAGTGCTTTTCGATGACCAGTGCATCAACGATGTGCCGCCCTATCAGCGGCAGATTAACACCGTTTTTCAGCGGTACGCTCTTTTCCCCCATTTAGATGTTTACGACAACATCGCCTTCGGACTGAAGGTGGCAAAGCTGCCCAAGGCGGAAATTCAGGAGCGAGTACAGGAAATGCTTTCCATCGTTGGTCTTAAGGGTTACGAACATCGGCGGACCGATTCCCTGTCCGGCGGTCAGCAGCAGCGTGTTGCTGTAGCCCGTGCGCTTGTTAACCGCCCCAAGGTGCTCCTTTTAGACGAGCCATTGGCGGCATTGGACCTGCGGCTTCGCAAGGATATGCAAAATGAGCTT
>JAZSKZ010000123.1:0-8691 GCA_045535135.1 Faecousia sp. | reverse complement strand
CACTTGTGGAAAAGGCAAAGGCGGAGCACACCGAGAAAACCGGCGGCTGCTACATTTGCCCCATCCCGGCAGATCTGAAGCCTGATATTCCTGAAAACAAGCATTAATAAATCAATAGCAGAAGGCCTCCGGGAATACCCGGAGGCCTTTTGCTATTAAAGTACTGCGTCAGGGTTGTTTCTGGAGTGTACCAGACCGGGGTCGGGCAGCTTCTCCACCTTGGAATCCTTAATCAGCTTCTTAGGGCAGACAGTAGCGCACAGACCGCAGTTGTTGCATTTCGTGTAATCAATGACAGCTAAGTTTTTCGATACAGTAATCGCATCGTTGGGGCAGATCTTACTGCACAAACCGCAACCTACGCAGCCGACTGTACAACCACGTGTGGTAACTGCACCCTTTGCCATAGAATTGCAGGCGATAATTACATTGTTTTCCGGACTTACCGGGACAATCAGGCCACGTGGGCAGGCAGAGGCACAGGCCATACAGCCTACACACAGGTCCTCATCAACCACGGCAACACCATTTTGTATGGAAAGCGCACCGTATTTGCATTTTTCCACACAGCTGCCGTAGCCAAGACAGCCGAATTTACAGGCAAGGGGTCCGTGGCCGCCCACTTTGGATGCTGCCATACAGTCGTGGATGCCTTCGTAAGTGCCTTTGGATTTGGCACCATAAATCAGGTTGCCGTCCTTGTTGTAGATCTTTTCGCCGGAGCAGCGGACAAGCGCTACTTTCCGGGTTACATTCACAGCCTGCACGCCCATAATGGCGGCAATTGCTTGAGCGGATTCATTGCCGCCGGAGGCGCATTTGTCGATCGTTGCTTCTCCACTCAGAACAGCTTCCGCATAGCTGCTGCAGCCAGCATAGCCACAGCCACCGCAGTTTGCACAGGGCAGGCAGTCGTTAAGCTTCTCCAGCCGGGGGTCGGTTTCTACATAAAAGGCCTTGGATGCGGCGGCCAGAATCAAACCGAGAATTACACTCAGCCCGCCAAGGAGAGCGATTGCAATAATGATTTCCATTGCGCTACCTCCTTATGATAACCGCATCCCGGAGAAACCCATAAATGCCAGCGCCAAAAGACCTGCCGCAATCAGGGCAATGGGATTGCCTTTGAAGGATTCGGGAGGTGTGGCTTTGTCCACCCGTTCACGCAAGGAAGCAAACAGTACGATCGCCAGCGCAAAGCCAAAGCCGCTGGCAGCACCGTTAATGACACTCAGTAGCAGCCCAAAGCCCTTTTGGGCATTGACGAGTACCACGCCCAAAACTGCACAGTTCGTAGTAATCAGGGGCAGGTATACGCCAAGGGCATTATATAGGGGGCGAATCTTCTTCTTCAGAAACATTTCCACCAGTTGAACGATGGAAGCAATGACCAGAACAAAGGCAACGGTCTGCATATAGGTCAGCTTGAGCAGAATCAAAAGCTGGTAGACAAAATAGCAGATGAAAGACGCAAGGGTCATAACGAAGGTAACTGCGGCTCCCATACCCAGCGCTGCATTAATTCGCTTGGAAACGCCTAAAAACGGGCATATGCCCAAAAATCTGACCAGCACATAGTTTTCACTCAGGAGTGCGGCAATAATAATGGTAACAATTTGCATTATTTAGCCGCCTCCTTTTTCTTGTTTTTCTTTTCCATACGCTTCGTCAGCCACTGCGAGCCGGCAAGTACTAAACCCAATGTCAGAAAGCCACCTACGGGCATAACCACCAGCATAGCTGGATATCCTTCGGGAAGGATACGGATACCCTCACCGCCGTTCAGAAGCCCGCCGCCGAAAGTGCCGCTGCCCAGAAGTTCCCGGATGATACAGATAAGCACCAGACCTGCGGTATAGCCGATGCCTTGGCACAATCCATCGACCGCAGAGGTAAGAACACCATGCTTGGAGGCGAAGCCCTCCGCCCGACCGAGAACAATACAGTTGACAACGATTAAAGGGATAAACACGCCCAAGCTTTCAGAAAGAGCGGGGAGGTACGCCTTTAGAAGCATATCAACGACGGTAACAAAGCCGGCAATGATGGTTATGTAGGCTGCAATACGAATCTGGGGAGGAATAACCTTTCGCAGAGCCGAAATCAGAATATTGGAACAGATGGTAATGACCGTAACAGCCAACCCCATACCGATGCCGTTAAACAGACTGGTGGAGATTGCAAGGGCAGAGCACATACCCAACATTTGCACAAGAACAGGGTTTTTGGTCAGCACGCCTTCTTTAAGTTGTTTCTTAAAATCCATAAGGCGCCTCCTAACTTAAACCGGCCGCGCAATTAAGTGCAGCATTTATACCGTCGCAGATGGCACGGGAGGTAATCGTCGCATTGGTGATGGCATCGATGGTGCCGCCGTCTTTACAAACCAGCACAGGACCAAGCTGCCCGACAAACTGATTACGGAAATCTTCACCTGCAGAATTTGGCGATGCGATGATTGCGCCAAGACCGGCAGATTCTGTATGGGAAACAACTGAAATTCCCAAGACCTTGCCGCTAAAGTCCACGCCAACCATCAAGGTAATAGGACCGTCGAAACCCACAGGAGTAGCCTGAAGGGCATAGCCGTTCTTACCCTTATAGACTTTGGAAATCAAGCCGGAAGAATCGGTGTAGTCTGTGATTTCCTCGTCATAGCCGCCGGGCAGCACTGCCTCAATGGCTCTTTGGGTCTTTTCGGCATTTGTCCGGGCGATGATCGGTTCTGTAAT
The DNA here is from genome assembly GCA_045535135.1 of Faecousia sp. GTDB lineage: Bacteria > Bacillota > Clostridia > Oscillospirales > Oscillospiraceae > Faecousia. The sequence goes on along the minus strand of JAZSKZ010000123.1, from coordinate 5,959 downwards.
TTGGTTCACAACAGAAAGAAGTGCCGCAACGGTTGCGGAAATGAGCAGCAGAGTCAGCGTCAGGCGGATCACATACTTAAAAACGGATTCCTTTTTCATTTTTGCCGTGCCTCCTTCCGGGAAGCACCGAGCTTTGTGGGTCTTCCAATGCGGTCCAGCAGTACAACACAAGCGTTCATCACAAGAATTGCGTAGGAAACACCCTCGTTATAGGCACCGAAATAGCGGATGCCAACAGTCAGAACGCCGCAGCCGATGCCGTAAATGCACTGACCAAGCTTGGTGATGGGGGAGGTAACATAGTCCGTAGCCATAAAGATAGCACCTAGCATCAGACCACCGCTCAGCAGCTGTGCTGCCATCCAAGTGAAACGGTCATTGCCCATAGGGAACAGAAAGGTAAGGACTGCTACACTGCCGATGTAAAACAGGGGAATCCGTGGCGTAATAATCTTGCGAATGAGCAGGTAAGCGAAACCAATGAGCAATAGAAGTGCAGAGGTTTCGCCGATGCAGCCGCCCACATTTCCCAAAAACATATCCAAAATGGAAGCCTCGGGCAGCTTTCCCTGATGCATAGAGGCAAGGGGGGTTGCGGCAGTAACGATATCCACGTCAGAAAAAATTCCGGCATGATTTTCCCAACCGACCTTTACCCAAGTGGACATAGCTGTGGGCCAGCAGAACAGGAAGGCCCGGGCAGAGAGCGCAGGATTAAACAGATTCCTGCCCACACCGCCAAAGAGCATTTTTACGAGAATGATGGCAAACAGATCCCCAATAATCAGCTGCCAGTAGGCGATAGTAGGTGGACAGATGAAGGCCAGCAGAACGCCGGTAACGCAGGCGGACAGGTCGTATGTTTTGTCATCCTGCTTCATCAGCTTGCACCAAAGCTTTTCAAACAGAAAGCAGGCAAGCATCGAAATCAGGGTAATCGTCAGCGCCCGGGGCCCGAAGAAATATACAGAGCCGCACAATGCAGGCAGCAGCGCAATCAGTACGTCCCGCATAATCGCTTGTGTAGAGTTACGGTTATGGGCATGGGGAGAGCTGGAAATTGTCAGTTCATAATAGTATCTCATCTGGGACATTCCACTCCACCTCCTTATTTCTTAACGGTAGCGGCATCACGAAGCTTTTGCTTGCCGGAACGGAATGCCAGTACCAGCGGAATGCCGGCGGGGCAGTTGTAGGCACAGCAGCCACATTCAATGCAGTCGGTCAGATTGGTAGCGTTCATTTCTTCTACTTCGTTGGAGTATAGCGCTTTATACATAAGCACCGGCATAAGATGCATAGGGCAAACATCAATACACTTGCCGCAACGGATACAGTGCGGATCCTTTACTGTAAAGCGATTCTTTCTTCCAAGAATGGTAACAGCATTGCAGGACTTAATGGTCGGTACAGAAAGATCAAATTGGGCAATACCCATCATAGGGCCACCGTTTAAGACCTTATAGGGGCTTTCAGAATGTCCGCAGGCCTCCAAAAGATCGTTATAGCTGGTGCCGATGGGGACAAGTAAATTTTTCGGTGCCATTACAATATCGCCGGAAACGGTAACAATGCGCTGAATCAGGGGCATACCTAAGTAAACGGCATCGTGAATTGCTTTGCAGGTGGCGGCGTTAATTACCGCACAGCCTACTGCGGCAGGCAGACCGCCACTGGGAACTTCCCGTCCTGTAATGGACTGGATCAGCTGCTTTTCCGCACCTTGGGGATACTTTGCCGGCAAGATATCAACGCAAATCCCGGTGTTGGCCACATTGGCTTTCAGCGCCCGGATAGCTTCGGGCTTATTGTCTTCAATGCCTATATGTGCCTCTTTTAGACCGAGAGTTTTCATAATGACCTTGATGCCGGAGATTAGTTCTGCGGGCATCTCCCGGCACAGCCGGTCGTCGGCAGTTATGTAAGGCTCACATTCGCCGCAATTGATAATAATTGTATCTACCTTGCCGATTGCGCCGGAGAGCTTTACGTGGGTCGGGAAGGCAGCGCCGCCCATACCCACAATGCCGGCCTCCCGGATGATGGTGAGCAGCTCCTCCGGAGTAAGTTGCTCCACCTCCTCACAGGTGCGGGGCTTAATGTCCTCACAGAGTGTGTCTTCGTGATCGTTCTCAATTACCACACTCATCACTGTAACACCGCTGGAATGGGGCCTTGCTTCTACTGCCGTAACCTTGCCGGAAACAGGGGAGTGGATCGGGACACACAAACCCGTATTGTCGCCAATCTTCTGCCCTTTTTTAACAAGATCATTCTTTTTGACCAGTGGCTCGCAGGGAACGCCGATATGCTGCGACATGGAGATGACTAAACTGTCAGGGGCCGGAAAGCTTTGAACTGCCAGATCCCGGGTACGGAGCTTATTCTCATTAGGATGTACACCGCCCCAAAAAGAGAATGCCATAGTTTACCACCTCTTTCAAAAATCTCATTATTTTGCTCAATTATATCGCAAAATAAGCAGAATGTCTATGCATTTTGGCCGTGGGAAAAAAATAATAATTTCGTATCGATAAAGCGTGAACGAAACCTGAATTGGGCGAAAACAATCGTCCCCTTTACAATTTGCCCGGAAAATATTATAATCTTAAACACAGTAAACGACAGGAGGTGTTTGGCGAATGACAGGTATGCGATTGCGCTTTCAAAAGGGAGATGTGCTTGCGATTGTAGGTGTACTACTTTTGACAGCGCTGGTATTTCTGCTTTTTTTGCCCAATGGAGATTCGCCGGCAGCTTTTGCTGAGATTTATCAGGATGGCAGCCTGATTAAAACAGTTTCCCTTGATGAGGAGCAGGAGTTTACTGTAACGGGAGAATGTAACAATGTGATAGCCGTCCGGGGCGGTAAGATCGCCGTCATTCGTTCAGATTGCCCGGGTGAGGACTGCGTGGGCTGCGGATGGGTTCGTACCACCGGCAGGAGCATAGTGTGTCTGCCCAACGGGTTGGAGATTCGTATAGTGGCAAAAAACAGCGATGTGGATTTTGTTGTGGGGTAGAAAGATGAGAAAAGCAAAAGAAGTTTCTCTCTGTGCAATTTTAACTGCGCTGGCCCTTGCGCTGTCTTATACGGAGCGGCTGATCCCCCTGCAGATGTTTGTCCCTCTGCCGGGCATCAAGCTGGGTCTTGCCAATATTGTTACCTTGCTTGCACTATGTTTGCTCAAAAAAAGATATGCCTTCATAATCCTTCTTTGCCGCTGTTTTTTTGGCGCTGTATTTGGTGGCGGCATTACTGGCTTTGCCTTTTCTTTGTGCGGCGGAATGTTATCCCTTGGGGTGATGGTTGCTGCGGAAAAAGTGCCGATTCTTTCGGTATTCGGTGTGAGCGTCTTAGGTGCAGCGGCCCATAACATCGGTCAGATTTTGATTGCTATGCTATTGATGAATTCAGTATATATTGGCGCATATCTGCCGTATTTGCTGATTGCTGCCGTTTTTACCGGGCTTTTGACCGGCTCTGTATGCGCAGGCATCCTGCGGGTACTGCCAAAAGCTACTGTGGTGCCTGCACAGATGAGAAAATAATTCTGGAGGATAGATATGAAAAAGGTTTTTGTTACCCTCCTTGCGGTTTCTGTGCTTCTTTGTGGCTGCGGTCCGGTATCTCCCAGACGGCATACCGCCACATATCTAAATCTGTTCGATACTGTAACAACCGTTATCGCTACCGGGGGAAATGAAACAGAGTTCCGACAAAGTGTGCAGAAAATTTATGAAAAGCTGCTTGCGTACCATCAGCTCTTCGACATATACAACGATTACGAGGGAATCAACAACTTAAAAACCGTTAATGAACAGGCCGGCATTGCACCCGTAAAGGTAGACCCGGCAATTATTGCACTGCTTTTGGATTGCAGAGAATATTATGCGTTAACAGAAGGAAAAGTAAATGTGGCTATGGGCAGTGTGCTTCGCCTGTGGCATAAGGCAAGAAGTGAGAGCCTTAAATACCCCGATAAAGCATATATTCCCAATGCAAAAGCATTGTCTAATGCTGCACAGCATACAGACAATGATAAGGTTATAATTGACGAGACGGCTTCCACAATATATATTTCTGACCCGGAAATGTCCTTGGATGTGGGTGCAGTCGCCAAAGGTTGGGCTTGCCAAAAGGTAGCGGAATCAGCTCCGGTAGGTATGCTTATCAGTGTAGGCGGTAATGTTTGCGTAACAGGTCCTAAAGATGCCAACACGCCTTGGGTCATCGGCATTCAGGACCCGGATAATAGCAGTAACTATCTTCATACTGTGGGTGTAACGGGCGGTGCTGTTGTTACCAGTGGGGACTATCAGCGGTCATATACAGTGAATGGAAAAGCATACCATCACATTATCGATCCCGAAACGCAGATGCCCTCTGCCTACTGGCGTAGTGTAACAGTTATATGTGAGGATTCCGGCCTTGCGGATGTTCTCACCACAGCTCTCTTTCTGCTTCCTTTGGAGAAAGGGCAAGCACTTGCGGAAAAGTGCGGCGCGCAAGCTTTTTGGCTGGATGCATCCGGAAATGAACATATGACTTCCAACTTCCGGCAACTCATTATCAAGCAGAAATAGAAGTTCCCATATTTTGTTTATGAACAGTCTATGTTGACTTGACATTCGTCGACGGATGTTGTAAAATTGGGTTGTTCTGTTAAGGACAACATTCTATGGAGGGATAACATAATGAAATTACAAACACTTACAAAAATCCTATCATTGGTAATGGTAGTTGCTATGATGGGCGCAATGCTCACAGCCTGTGGCGGCGGTGGCAACGAGGTTGACGAGGCTGCATTGAATGCAGTTAACAACAAGCTGTCCTTCAAGGCCGAAGAATACACTCCCATTGAATCCAATACTGACTTTGATACACTTTTAACAGCCGGTCAGTACCGTGTCAGCAGCGCTGCCAGTGCGGCAACGATGAAGAATTGCCCTGCTGAGATGCCCGGTACCCTCCGTGTGGAAGAAACTATCGCCGATACCCGTCTGTATCAGACCTTCTATGGCAACGTGGGAAATACTGCCGTTTATATTCGCTACTACTCCGGCTCCAAGTGGGGCCAGTGGAAGAAGGTTGCCTATGAAGATGATGTAAATAGCACCGTCAATCAGGCAATGAAGGATACACTTCCCATCTTGTCTATGTTTGATCATATCGAGTGCATTGGCGATAGCCTTACATATTCCGCTGTTTATACTGCAAGTGATAAGTATAGACCTGCATATGTTACCTATCCCGAAGCTATCGGCAAACTGACCGGCACACCTGTAACACAGATGGCAACCTGCAGCTTTGACCCTCGCGAGTGGTGGGATGAGTACTCCAGAAATATTGTAGAAAGACCCAATCAGTTGGTTATTATGTACCTTGGTACAAACGGCGGCCTGACAGATACACTGGATACAGATGCTCCTGCAGAAGCACCCGCTGCGACATGGAAAAATACAAATACCGGCAGATATGCCCGGATCATCAATGCCTATAAAGAGGTTGGCGCAAAGATTGTTCTGGTGAAGTGCTATAAGTCCAGTAAGGATGTACCAACAGTCAACAGTGTAATTGAAAAGCTGGCAGAGAGATTCGAGTGCGCAGTTGTGGAAAATGAGTACTTCGCAGAAGATATTTACCACTATTTCCCGAACAGAACCGGCAAGAATGTTCTGCACTATAACGATCTTGGCTATATGCAGTTTGCAAAGCAGCTTATCGTCAACATCAACACGATGCCCGAGAAGTATATGCTGCGTATTATGCCCGATTAATTAATCATAATATTAAGCACCACGCCCTTTGGTGTGGTGCTTTTTGTATAAAGAAAACCACGCGTTAGACGCGTGGTTCAATAAAGCCTATGGCGGTGAGTAAAAATCCCTGTTAAGATTATAGGTGCGGTCCGCCAACTGCACAAACAATCAAAACAGGGAGGCACTCATATGAGCA
>JAZSKZ010000046.1:0-9983 GCA_045535135.1 Faecousia sp. | reverse complement strand
GGTAAGAAAGGCAGACTGATTTGCAGCAAACCTCTTGAAAACGCGATTAAAATACCGAAATGCCGAAGCATTTCGGGATTTTTTGCAAACAGAGGAGAAATGACGGCAGTTACCGATAAGCGGCAGTGCCGGGGACAGTTGCCTGCAAATGGCTTCCGGCGTAGAGAATTTGGGAAACATCGCTGCGGGTCAAATCGCTGAGAGCATTGACATAAATGCCGTTTTCTTCCAACGCCGCAAGGGAGATGGCAGCCCAGGCCGGGGCATCATTTGCACCGCCTTTGCCGTTATAGGTTTCCAAAATCTCCTGAGAAACTGTCAAATCCAGTGCGTTTTGCAGCATCACCGCTGCTTCTGCGCCGGAAATGGGGGCAGAGAAAACATCCGGCTCCGGCCAGCCTGCAGTCAGGCCTGCCCGCAGCGCTGCCGCCAGATAGGGGCGAAGCCACTGGGGTGTGTTGTCCGGCAGACTTACGGAAAGATCCTCGTTCACGGGAATTTCAAGCGCTTTCACCAGCATTGCCAAAAATTCACCTCGGCTGACGGTTTTTTCCGGCTGGAAGCAGAGCTGACCGTTGATGCTCTCCCCGGTAAACAGGCCGGTGTGGCGCATCCATTCGGCGGTAAAGCGGCAGGAGGTGTTCTCCGTATCCGCATACCGGCGGCCGTCAGAGGGCTTGAGAATCTGTACGGTTACCGTAGCCTCCCGGGACACATTGCCTGCCGGGTCGGCGGCAGTATAGGTGAAGGAGTCCACGCCCACCTTGTTTTTCTTGGGGGTATAGACAAAACTGCCGTCCTCCCGAATTTCTACAGTGCCCTGCCGGGGCGTGCGGAGCAGAGAATAGGTCAGCTTCTTTCCCTCCGGGTCCAGCACCTTAAGAGCGCCTTCTGCGGGGAGATTCTTATAGGTTTCCAGAGCAAAATCCTGGGCCACGGGAACCTCGTCCGTCTTTCCCCATACAGAGATGGCCAGTGTGGTGCTCTTTTCAACCCGGTTTTCATAAATAGGCAGATAGGTTACCTCCGCAACGGCATCAGCACTGCTGAAAACCGGGGAGAAGGTGAGCTTTTCCAACTGCTGGGCGGTAAGGATATCTCCTTTTTGCACCACCCGTTTTCCTAAAAGTACAGTGCCCACCCCGGGAGCGGGCAGACCGGTGATGCATACGCCCTGCAGAGGGAGCGCTTCCTCCGGCTGGAAATCTTCAGCTGAGAAGCAGTAGATGGCATCTGCGTCCACATCCGCCGCCAGCACCGCAGGGGAGAAGGAAAATACCAAAGCCAGAGCAAGGAAAATTGCAAAATAGCGACACATAATCAATACCTCCTGAATTTGTGTTCGGAGGTATTGTTTGCCCCTTGTGGGAAAATTATGCAGGTGATTCAGAAATTCCCGTGGCGGCTACATTCAAAAGAGGCTGGCAGGCGCGGTAAATTTCCTCAAACTGGGAAAGAGGCAGGGGATTTACACCGATGCCGGCCTCTACGGTAAAGCCCGGGCGGCGGAATTCCTGAATAAACCAGTCCTTATAACCGGCGAAGGAGGAATTATAGGGGACATTTGCAAGTGTATAGCCGGAAGCGGCGGCCATCGCCTCGCCAAGCTCCCGCGCTCCGGGGATGAAAATATCGGAGTAGTTCCAGTAGATTTCCTTCCCCTGGGTATGCAGAGCCACAACCACCGCCGGGTCAACATCTTCTGTATAGTCTGCCAAGGCGCGGGTTTCCAATTGATTCAGGGGCGCTCTGCCCACATAGTCCCGGGGGCCGGGCAGGGTGAATCCCTGAGAGAATTTAATCTCCCGTGCCTGAAGCCACCCGGCAGGATAATTGAGGTTTAAGTCCACACCTAATAGATTCGCTTTCCAGCCATCAGGGAATGAGATTTCCGGGTAGTTTTGAGAAAGACGCCGGGCAAGATCATACTGGATATCCCCGGGTTGCAGGACACCGGTTACCAAATCCACGCCGTCCGGGTCAACCATAGGTACAATATAAAAAGTTATATCCCGGGAAAGGGAAGGTCCGTCCAGCGTCCCCACGATTCCGCCGGTCATAATTGCATCTGCCAGCTCCTCTGCGTATTTTAAGAGGACATAGGCGGTGATCCATTCGTTGGCGTGATGGGCGGCAGAGAACAGCACCTTTCGGGGGCCCTCTCCAATCACCAGAGCGCGGACGGGACGCCCAAAGGCAGTGTTTGTTAGAAGCTCGGTGCGGCAAAAGGGATAGGTTCGCACAATTTCCATAATGTTTAGATTGCAGCTTTCAGATGTAATAGGGGTTGTGGTGTTTACAATAGCCATAAAAAATCGCCTCCGACTATCCTATGCGTCGGAGGCGACTTCTGTGTCAGTTTAGCGGTGGGAAACTACAGCGTGCAGTACACCGCCGAGAATGATTAGAACTAAGCCGGCAATGCCGTAAATCATAGCAAAGGAGATAAAGCCGGATGCCAGAGAGGAAAGCAGTTCTCCTACCAGCGGAGCCGCAGTGCCGGCAGCCTGCTGCAGGGAGGAGAGAACGGCGTGGGATTGCAGACCGAAGCCGGTACCGCCAACAAGCAGAGCACCAAAGAGACCGGCGACACCCACCCAGCGCAGGCCGGACAGATGAGGCAGCCGGAACAGAAATACCAGCAGGGCGAGGGCAGCGGTCAGCAGAAGGCAGGCTGTGCGAAGCTTACCGGTACGGATAAATTTAAGGGCATCCAAAAGCTGTTGTAGCTCGGGGCTGCTTTCGGAAACAACAGACTGTGCCACATCCTGCGCAGGAGGAAGGGTTTCCACCAGCTCCGGCATAGCCTCTTCCACGACCGTCTCGATGGTCTGGGCAATCTTTTCTTCGTTGACCTTGGTACCCTCGGGCAGACTTTCTTTCACAACCTCGACAAGGTCATTTACATGGGGCTTTAACAGTTCGGTTACGGTTTCCTTGGTCAGTTCGGGGTCTTTTTCAACACCCATGGCCGCATCCATAATATCGGTCGCATAAGTAGAAACCAAAGTCTGTACCAGCTCGCTTTTGGTGAGGTTTTCAATAAGCTTTTCCTCATCCACCTGAGTGCCCTCGGGGAGCTCTACGGCTTCCATCAGCTCCTCAGTGTTAATGATATCACTGTCTGCCAGAGTTTTTAGAGCATCCTCAAGAGCGGATAGGTCAACATTTTCCAGAGCGGAAAGATCGAAGCTGTCCCAAAGAGATGCGCCCTGCGGAATGGGCAGACCGGGCTCGGTGGAAAGACGGATGGTAAGGCTTGCGGCAGATTCCTTGTTGCCGTCCAGTAAGCCACCTTCTACAACGATTTTTACGATGTTGGCAGGGTCTACGCTGTCGGTCAGGAACGAAACCATCGGGCATAAAACCAGGGAGGCTACCAGCAAAAGGCAAAGGAGGAAAGCAATGACTCCTCCAAAAATATTCCATACAGTTTTCATTTTTAACTCTCTCTTTCTATGCCTCGTAGCTCATAACTTTATCGATTCTTCGCTGGTGTCGGGCATCTCCGGAGAATTCCGTTCCCAGCCAGGTATCTACAATCTCAAAGGCCAACATCTGCCCCACCACAGCAGCGCCAAGGGCCATCATATTGGTGTCGTTGTGCAGACGGGTCATTTTGGCGGACATAATGTCCGAAAGCAGGGCACAACGGATGCCCTTTACCTTGTTGGCGGTAATGGACACACCAATGCCGGTGGTGCAAAGGACAATGCCTTTGTCGCATTCACCACTTGCAACTGCCCGTGCGGCAACACCGGCAAAATCGGGATAGTCGCAGCTGTCTTTTGTGTAAGTGCCGAAATCCTGTACGGTGTGGCCCAAGCTTTCCAAATGGGGAATGAGGGCGTTTTTCAGGTCCAGCGCACCGTGGTCGCAACCCAATGCAATTTTCATTTTTCTTCTCCTTATATCACAAAGCCGCCGTTTACACCTAAAATCTGGCCGGTAACGAACTCTGCTTCTGCTAAATACAGGGCAGCCTGTGCAATATCTGCACCCGTGCCGTTGCGGCCAACGGGGGTTTCTTCCTTCAGCCCGTCCAAAACCTCGTTGGAATAGCCGGCGCACATATCTGTGAGAATCACGCCGGGGGCAATGGCGTTGACCCGGATGCCGCTGGGACCCAGCTCTTTTGCCAGCGCCTTGGTCAGGGCAATAACCGCACCCTTTGTGGCGGAATATGCGCTCTCACAGGAGGCGCCTACCTGCCCCCACATAGAGGATATGTTAATAATACAGCCACTGTGGGTCTCCAAAAAGGAAGGCATTGCGGCGTTTATGCAGTGGTAAATGCCTTTGACATTTACATCAAACAGCCGATCCCAGTCCTGCGAGGACATAAGATTAATCAGACCTCCGATATAGATGCCTGCATTGTTTACAAGAATATCCACGGTTCCAATTTGGGAAAAGGCTTTTTTAACAGCCTCACCGTCTGCCACATCACAGCAAATGGCGGCGGCACCGGTTTCGGCAGATACCTCCTTTGCGGCATCGTGATTCTTTTCATAAAGGAAAAAGACACGGTCGCCCCGGCGGGCAAACGCTTCCACAATGGCGGCACCGATTCCCCGGGAACCCCCGGTTACAACAACGGTTTTCATAGTTTACTCCTCTAATTACCGTCTGCGGTTTCTGGTGCGGTGGTCGGTATATTGACGAAGGGAGGAAATTTTGCTGTCGGACTCGCTCATAAACTGCTTGAGCTTTTCCTCGAAAAGCTGATCTGCGGTTTTTGGCGTAGGCGGAGGCGTGGGCGCACTGCGATAGGCGGGGCGGGGTGCGTCTTCCCGGCGGGGTGCGCGGGCTTCCCGCTGGGGCTTTTGCTCCAGCCGCTTAATGGAAAGATTGATCTTTCCTCCCTCTGTGCCTATGACCATAACCTTAACCTCCTGGTTCTCGGTCAGGTGCTGGCGAATATCGCTTACATAGGTGTTGGCCACTTCCGATATATGTACCATACCGGTTTTGTTGTCGGGCAGAGAGATAAATGCGCCAAAATTGGTGATTGTTTTGACTTTACCATCTAAGATGATGCCTACGCTGAGATCCATACGTGTTCTGATTCCTCCAGAATTAATTAGGGTTAATTGCTGTCGCCGGGAACGAAAAAGCTGCCGCCGGCCTCTACCAAATCCAGCATTTGGGAGGCGATGCGCTTAATGCCCTGCACGGTGCCGATTTCCGAAATGTTTTGGGAGAGAGAGCTGTTGTCGTTTTCCAGCTGTGCTGCCTGTTTGCGCAGCAGCTCGGTGTCGGCTTCCACGGCGTTGATGGCTGCCCGTAAAGCCAGCAAAGAGAAGGTGCATACCAGAATGGTTACAATCAGCAGAACCTTCACTACCGGCGAGCCGCGGCGAAATACGATGCGGATTTGGGGCCGTTTTTTCTGTGCCATTGGCAGCGTCCTCCTTTGCTTTTTTGGACATAATACCCATCATATTTATTGTACTCCATTTTTTTGCTATTGCAATCGTTTTTTTCCAAAAAAGTAAAATAAATTGAAAAAACTTTTTAAAAGGCAAAAAGAAAATGTGAAAAATGCGGGAAAGCAGGGGCCGGAACAGTCGTCCCAGGGTAAAATGCCATAGCATGGCGCCCAAAAGCAAGCCAAAGCTGTACACAAGACGCAAATCGCCCCGGCAGATGCCGAAGCTTAAATAAATGCCAAAAGTAAATAAAATCGGCAGAAATAGGGCGTCCCGGAAGTGGATAGCCCGTCTTCCCCCCGGGTGGAGAAAATCGTAGCACACCCCGAGACCTATCCCCAACAGGCAGGCGCTGCCGAAACGGGAAAAAAGGAGTCCGGGCGGGGTCATCGAAACAGCCTGCCCAAAAGCTTGCCGCTTCGGGGCTCCTCGTAGGAAAGGGCGCAAATGTTGCCCTCCACCGCAACCTGACCGCCTTCCGGGGACAGGGTTTTAAGCTGCAAATCTCTGCCTTGCACCAAAAGGGTGCCGAGCCCGGTTTTCAGCACCACCGCCGATTCGTCAAAGCTTACGACCTCCGTTGCACCGGTGAGAGTGAGGCTTTTTCTTTGGTTTAGTGTCAGTTTATGGGGAAGCGGAATCCGCTCGTCGGCCATAGTAATCCCTCCTTGCAAGGAAGCATATGCAGAAAAAGGGAGGGACAGAACAAGTTGACAGAGCGGAGAAAGACGATTATACTTAAATGTATAAAAAGGGGGAAGAAAAATGATGTTTGATACCCATGCCCACTTAAACGACCCGGCCTTTGACGAGGACAGAGAGATACTGATTTTGGGTCTGCCGGAGAAGGGAATTGTAAATGTTATGAATGTGGGATGCTGCCTGGAAAGCTCCGGGGACTGCATCGCAATGGCTGAAAAGTATCCCTTTATTTACGCATCCGTCGGCTCACACCCCGACTCGGCAGATGAGGTATGCGATGAGGTTTTGGAAAAGTATCGGGAAATGTGCCGCCATCCCAAGGTAAAAGCGGTGGGAGAAATCGGCCTTGACTACTATTACGAAACGATCCCCCGGGAAACCCAAATCAGCGCCTTCCAAAAACAGATGGAGCTGGCCCGGCAGGTAGATTTGCCGGTCATTGTTCACGAGCGCTCCGCCCACGGAGACGGTATGATGGTTGTAGAGCAGTTCCCGGAGGTAACCGGTGTATTCCACTGCTATTCCGGCGCTGCGGAAATGGCAAAGCAGCTGGTGAAAAAAGGCTGGTACATCGGCTTTACCGGGGTGCTTACCTTTAAAAATGCCAGAAAAGCGGTGGAAACCGCCGCCGCAATTCCCATTGAACGGATTGTACTGGAAACAGATTGCCCCTTTATGGCGCCGGAGCCCCATCGGGGGCGGCGAAACGACCCCGGATACCTGTGCCATATGGTAAACAAGCTGGCGGAAATCAAGGGCTTAACGCCGGAAGCGGTGGCGGAAATTACCACCCAAAACGCCCGGCGGCTGTATCGGCTGGATTAAGCCTGCGCCTGCCCCCGGAGGGTGGCGACCAGCATATCCACGAAGCCCCAAACCGGGGGCTCCAGCCACTTGTCATAGAGAATGCACATATAAAGCGCCTGGTGGCAGTTTCGCAGAGGCACAAAAGAAACATCCGGCCGGGACTGGATACACTGGGCGGGCAGCATACAGATGCCGGTGCCCGCTTCCACCAAATCCAAAGCGGCCTGTGCGGTGTTGACGGTGCACAGGATACTCTCCTCGCTGTGTGAACCGCTGGCCCACTGCTCAAAAACCTTTCCCATATCATAATTGAAAACCACCTGTGGCTCCCCGGAGATTTCCTGGGGAGTCAAACTTTTTTGCGTTGCCAAGGGGTGATTGGCGGGCAGCGCCACGCAAAAGTCCCGCTGACTCAGCTTCCGGAAGTGGAGACTGCGGTCCCGGTTGGTGGTATCCACAATGGCCATATCCAGCTTTTCCTGCCGCACCAAATCCATCAGTTCCTCGGCAGAGCTTTCTGTAATGCGAAAGCGGATACGGCTGTCCTGCCGGTGGTATTCGGCAATTTTTTTTGCAACAAGGCCGCCAAGTGTGCCGGAAACCAGACCCATTCGCACCACAACCGGGGCGCTGACTTTGCTCTCTCGCAAAGCGGAAGCAGCGGAGCTTAACTCCTGCAGGGCATCGTCTACCTTTTCCCGGTAGAACCGCCCTTCCTCCGTCAGCCGCACATTCCGGCCGACCTTCTCAAAAAGACGGATGCCGCCCAGTTCAGACTCCAAGTGATTGATTGCACTGCTGAGAGAGGGCTGGGAAATTCCCAGCCGGGCAGCAGCCAGCGTATAGTGCTCCACCTCTGCCAAAACAGAAAAGTATCGCAGATAGTTGTAGTTCATAAGTGCCTCCTGAATCTATAGTTATTATCTATAGATAAAATATCATAAACATATTGGTTTTTGCAAGAAAAATTTGTATAATGCAAAAGGCCGTTGGGAAAAGACCGCAAAAAAGCCTTTCTCCGGGCCGGGATTCCTGAAAAACCGGCGAGAAATGGATTGCGCAAGGGAAGAATCTGTGCTATCATATAAGGAGGAGCGGAGGACGCCCTACAGCAAGCAAGGAGAAGGAATATGAGCTTTACTTATAAAGGATTGAGAATTCAAAACACGCGGCACATTATTACCGACGAAGAAGTGGACCGCAACATTGAGCGGCTGCAGCAGCAGAATCCTCGCATCGCGGTAATTACCGACCGTCCTACCGAGCAGGGCGACGAGGTGGTGCTGGATTACGCAGGCTTCTGTAACGGCGAGCAATTCGAGGGCGGCACAGCCCAGAAGCAGACGCTGGTGCTGGGAAGCGGGATGTTTATCCCCGGCTTTGAGGAGCAGCTGCTGGACAAGGTGCCCGGCGAAGAGGTTGCCGTAAAGGTTACCTTCCCCGCAAGCTACCACGCAGAGAATCTTGCCGGCAAGGAAGCAGAGTTTAAGTGCACCATTCACGAAATCCGGGTGAAAACACCCTACGAGCTGGATGATATTTTTGCTAAGGAAGTAGGCGGCTGCGACACCTTTGAGGAAATGCGGCAGAAGCTTCGTGAAAGTCTGCAGAGCTACACCGATGAGCGCGGTGAAATGGATTTACAGGACCGCCTTTTGGATATGGCCGCCAAGTCTTTGGAGATTACCGTATCGGAAAAGGTGCTGGAGGAGGCCGTGGAGGATCAGGTGAACAACCTGCGTGCCCAGCTTGCCCAGCAGGGTCTTACTCTGGAAATGTACTGCCAGTTTATGAACACAACCGTGGAGCAGCTGAAGGAAGATGCGAGACCTACCGCAGAGGCTGCCGTGCGTTGTCGGGCTGCCATTGATGAGATTGTGCAGATCGAAGGCCTTACCGCTACCGAAGAGGATATCGCCAAGGCGATGGCCGTTATCTGCCGCCATAATCACATTACTATGGATGAGCTGAAAGAGCAGTACGATGCTGCGCTCGAGCAGGCAATTATTAACAGTGTCCTCACCGGCAAGGCAATGCGTCTTATTCGGGATGCCGCCATTGTCGAGGAATAAATACATGAATATTGTGCCGAAAGGCACCCATAATTAAGGAGGAAACATACTATGGCAATCGTTTTTGACGAAAATGGCAAGTACGTAGACGAGAAGGGTTTTGTAAAGCTGGACCCTACCAAGTTTGCTGACTGGCAGATCGCAGAAGAGGCTGAAAAGACTCTGCCTTCCGTGGATTACTTCCGCGAGAAGCTGGGCCTGCTCCCCGAGGAGATCATCCCCTACGGCAAGACCCCCAAGATCGACTTTATTAAGGTTATGAAGCGTCTGGCCGACAAGCCCGATGGCAAGTTCATCGAAGTTACCGCAGTAACTCCCACTCCCTTCGGCGAAGGCAAGTCCACTGTTTCTCTGGGCCTGATTGAAGGTCTGGGCTACATTGGCAAGAAGGCCGGTGGCGCTCTGCGTCAGCCTTCCGGCGGTCCCACCATGAACGTTAAGGGTACTGCTGCCGGCGGCGGCAACGCTCTTTTGATGCCTATGACCGAGTTCTCCCTGGGTCTGACCGGCGACATTAACGACATTATGAACGCCCACAACCTGGCTATGGTTGCATTGACTGCCCGTATGCAGCACGAGCGCAACAACACCGACGAGTGGCTGGCAAAGAAGGGTCTGAAGCGTCTGGACATCGACCCCAAGCGGGTAGAGATGGGCTGGATCATCGACTTCTGTGCACAGAGCCTTCGTAATATCATCATCGGTATCGGCGGCCGTCTGGACGGCTTTATGATGGAGTCTAAGTTCGGTATCGCTGTTGGCTCTGAGCTGATGGCTATCCTGGCTGTTGCCAAGGACCTGAAGGACCTGCGCGAGCGTATTGGCAAGGTTGTTGTTGCTTACTCCAAGAGCGGCGAACCTGTAACATGTGAAGACCTCGATGTAGCAGGCGCTATGACAGCTTGGATGCGTAATGCAATCAATCCAACAATGTGCTACTCTGTTGAGCATCAGCCTGTTCTGATCCACG
>JAZSKZ010000013.1:0-2544 GCA_045535135.1 Faecousia sp. | reverse complement strand
TAAGCTATTTTTTTGCCCCCGGCAGAGCCGGGGGTTAACTTTGGTCAACCAAAATAAAATATGGGACACCCCAGTGGGGTGTCCCATATTTTGGTGCCGGTGGCCGGACTCGAACCGGCACGGTGTCGCCACCGGTGGATTTTGAGTCCACTACGTCTACCATTCCATCACACCGGCAAATTACCACCGTAGTATACAACACTTTTTACAAAATAGCAAGAGGTATTTTCTCAAACTGCGGAAAATTTTACTTCATACCCAAACTCTCACGGACAAGCTAATTCTTTGCCGTATCGTCAACAGCCAATACTGCAATTATTTACACAAGCTACCGTTATTAACAGCCGAAACTGTGAGCTGAATATATCGGCATTACTGACCGTTCCATATTACGGCCGCAATGAGATAATATGCTTGAATTTGTGATTTTCCTGTGATATGATGTTTTCAAATCCAAACTTTGGAGGTATCCTAATGATAACACGGCAATATGCGGATTATGCTTGGGAAATGACAGAAAAATTACTGGCAATTGACTCCCCTACCGGCTTTACGAAAGCAGCGGCTGCATTTGTAAAAGAAAATTACCAGAGCCTTGGCTTCTGCGCCGAATTTACCGAAAAAGGCGGCGTTTTGATCAAGCTGGGCGGTGAAGGAAAAGAGGGTCTATTGCTTGCCGCTCATACGGATACCTTGGGTGCAATGGTTGCGGAAATTAAGGGAAACGGCCGTCTGCGGCTGACACCTCTGGGCGGGATGAACGCCAATAACGCAGAAGCGGAAAATGTGCGTGTCTATACCCGATCCGGCAAAGTATATGAAGGCACTCTGCAGCTATGTAACGCCTCTATCCATGTAAACGGCGATTATAACAGTACCACACGGAATTTCGACACCGTGGAGGTTGTGCTGGACGAAAATGTAGAGAGCAGCGCTGATACAGAAAAACTGGGCATTCAGGTCGGGGATATTGTCTGCTTTAACCCCCGTACCCGTCGCACCCCTTCCGGGTATCTGAAGAGCCGCTTTTTGGATGATAAGCTGTCTGTTGGAATTCTATTTGGCTTTGCCAAATATCTGAAGGATGAAAACATCGCTCTCCCCCGCCCCGTATATGCCCATATTACCGTCTACGAAGAGGTGGGACACGGCGGCTCCGCTTCTGTGCCGGAGGGCATTACCGAAGCGATTTCCGTGGATATGGGCTGTGTAGGTAGTGGTCTAAAATGTACAGAGCATCAGGTTTCCATTTGCTGCAAAGACTCCGGCGGACCCTACAGCTATGAGATTGTAGGAAAACTTATTGAAGCAGCCAAAAGCACAGACGCCGACTATGCAGTAGATGTCTATCCCCACTACGGCTCTGATGTGGAAGCAACACTCCGGGGCGGCTACGACATTCGCCACGGCCTAATCGGCGCCGGTGTTTATGCCAGCCACGGTTATGAACGCAGCCACATTGACGGCGTCTATAACACGCTGAAGGTTCTCTGTGGCTATTTATCCATATAGGAGGAAAAAACCTAATGAAAGACATTTTAATCGTTGGTGGCGGCCCTGCAGGCCTGACTGCCGCCATTTACGCCGCCCGTGCCGGCCGCAATGTGCTACTCTGCGAAAAAGAAAGCCTGGGCGGTCAGATTACCCAATCTCATCAAGTTGATAATTACCCTGGTCTGCCCCGCATCAGCGGAATGGCGCTGGGTGATGCCTTCTGCTCTCAGGCAATGGATGCCGGCGCTGAGATCTCTTTTGCCGCTGTAACTGCCTTAAAAAGAGAGATTGACGGCACCTTCACTGCCGAAACCGATGACGGTACTGTAAAGGCACGGGCCGTGATATTTGCCGCAGGCGCTCGTCCCAGATTGATGGATGTCGCGGACGAGGAAGCGCTGATTGGCAAGGGAATCAGCTACTGTGCCCTCTGCGACGGCGCATTTTTCCGGGGCAAGGATGCTGTGGTCGTTGGCGGCGGAAATACCGCATTTTCTGATGCACTCTTCCTCTCCAAGCTGTGCAACCGTGTTACTTTAGTTCACCGCAGAAATGCTTTCCGGGCAGAACAAGCCAATGTTGAGCTTGCCAAAAATGCCGAGAACATTACCCTGCTCACGCCCTATACACCAGTTGCTCTTATTTCCGACAATGTGGTAACAGGCATCCGTCTTCGCCACGCAGAAACCGGCGAAGAAATAACCGTTAACGCAAGTGGCATATTTGTTGCTTTTGGCCGCAAGCCGGATTGCGAACTGATTGCCGATTTGGCGGATTTCGATGCGCAGGGCTATGTGGATGCTGCGGAAGGCTGCGCAACCAGGACACCGGGACTTTTCGTTGCCGGCGACTGCCGCAGTAAGGAAGTACGGCAGCTTACAACAGCGACAGCCGATGGAACGATTGCCGCCACCGCCGCCTGCGAATATTTGGAAAGAATGTAGTCAAAACCTCCGGCTAAGCCGGAGGCTTGATTAAGCCCTAGAAGGGCATTTTACAGACTATTGCCCCTAAAGGGGCCCCGAATGGTTTGCCGACCGCATTCCTTTC